>CALXBJ010000150.1 GCA_944386515.1 uncultured Pygmaiobacter sp. | reverse complement strand
TCCTGCTGCTCTGCCTCGCCTTTAACGGGACGATGTTCCTGCTCTCCCAGTTTGTGCCGCAGATCTTTGTGCGGATCTTCACACAGGATCCGCAGTATATCGCGCTCTCGGCATGGGGCATCCGGGTATTCACCATGGGGGTGATTATCCTCGCGTTCCAGTACACCTTTGTCGATGGGCTCACCGCGCTGGGCATCGCAAAGGTGGCGGTCCCCCTGTCGATGCTGCGCAAGCTGCTGTTCCTCGGCGCGACGGTGCTGCTGCCGCCGCTGTTTGGCGCAAAAGCCGCCTTTTTCGCGGAACCGGTCGCGGACATCGCGGGCGGGATCATCTGCATCACGGTGTTCAGCCTGCTGATTGGCAGGATCCTCAAAAAGCGGGAGGATATGCCGGACGGGCAGGCGCTTTACGAATGAGAAAAAGAAAAAACACAGGCTCGCGGACAGCGGACCTGTGTTTTTTTATGCGCTATAAAAGAGAAAGGGCGCTCACTTTGCAACTGCCAGCTGCAGCCGGTACTGCACCTTGGTCGAGCGGTAGAGATGCAGCATCTCGGCGGTGGCACAGATCTTGTCTGCGAGGCTGACGACAAAGCTCTCGCGGTAGCGGGGGAGGGGGCGGGTCAGCGGCCACATATGCTTGACGATGATGTCCCGCTCCTTGTCGCTGAGGCCGAACTTCTCCGCGTTCTGCACCGCGAGCAGCGGGTGCAGCACCAGCCGGCGCGCCGGGCTGACATCGGTCATCTCCCAGTGGCAGAGGTGCAAATCGTGCAGCAGTCCGCCGCGCGCCGCCGCGCGGACGTCCAGCCCGAGCCGCCTTGCCATCAGGAAGCTGAGATAAGAGACGAAAAGACTGTGATCATAGCAGCTGATCCCCTCGGCGTGCTGGGAAAAGTCCCGCATTTCCTGCACATCCGCCTCCTGCAGCAGGGGGCCGACCAGCTCGAGAAAGGCCGCGCGGTCTTTCTCCTTCCACATGCGCGTCATCTCCATTTCAATCTGCTCAGGTGTGTGCGGGGAGCGCTCGCTCCCCAAAATCCACCTACATTATAAGAGAGGAAAAAGTGTTTGTCACTCAAAAACAGGTAAAAGTTTTGTGAAATCATGATTCAGCTCAAAACCGGGCCGGGCAAATGCGGCCTTTTTGTGGGGTTATCCAAGGCCGCCGCGGCCGGGGCCGGATTGCGCGGCGAGCAGCTGCGCCCATTCGCGGTAAAAGACGCCCAGCGACCCGGCGTACCCCTCCCGCCACGGCTTTGCCCTGCCGCAGTAGTGGACGAATACGGTGTGTGTGCGGATCCATCCCTCCTCCCGCGGGCAGCGGCGCAGCACCCGCTCGGACAGGTTGTAGACCATCGGGTCGAGCGGGCGGATTCGGTCGTGGTAGAGCGCGTTGAGGATGTCCTGATCCGGCAGCAGCAGCCGCAGCCGGTTTTTGCGGATATAGTCAAGCGGCGCTCCGGGGTCCTGCGCGGCGCGCAGCGCGCGCAGGTCCATCAGCAGCACCCCGCTGTTGACATAGGGCGTCCCCGCCGGCAGGCCCAGCCGCAGCCGGTTAAACAGCGCCACCGGGCGGGAGACATGGCTCGCCGCGGCAAACCAGTCCCCGTCCAACTGCATCTCATACAGCGGCCGCACCGGCCCGAGCGCGACAAGGTCGGGGTCGAGATAGAGGATGCGGTCCAGCGTTTTGGGGAGAAACATGGGGGCGAACAGCCGGTAATACATCTCCCGCGGGTACCTTTTTTCCACCGGCGCGCCCCGCAGCGCGTCCGCCTGCAGCCGGATGGGAAAGAGCGAGATCCTGCCGCGGTCGAGGCCGTCGAGCAGCGGCGCGAGCGCTTCCTCCGTCAGCGCGCTGTGGGCGAGATAGAGGGAGAAGCGCTCCTTTGGGTTTGTGTGCAGCAGCGAGCAGAGCATCACCCGCAGAACCGGGAGGTAGTTGCAGTCAGAGGTGACGAGCAGATTCATCTTGAAGATCTCCGTCCTGTGGAAAGTTGTGTTGGAAACGGAAAGATTGTATCACGCGCCGAAGAGGTTATTTTCGCGAAATTTGCGGCCGGCCGCTTAAAAAAGCGCGCCTGCACGCAGAATAAAGGGGAGAAACGGAGGCGGATGCGATGTGGGACCGGCGGCTTGTCGGGATGGTGGCGGTGTTTTTGTTCTTCTTTGCGGTTTTGCAGGCGAGGCTGGTCGGGCTTTCCCTCAATGTCCAATCGGCGCAGGCTGCCGCGGTGCAGAGCAGCTGCCTGCTGCCGCTGTATGACGGCAGGGCCCAGATCTACGACTGCGAGATGCGCCCCCTCACCGGGCTTGCAAAGGAGACCTTTGCGCTGGCGCTGCCCGGCGACGACAGCTATGCCCGGCTCTATCCGCTGCTGAGCGAGGAGGCGGCCGCGCTGCTTTACGGCCGGAGCAGCAGCCAGCCCTCGCTGGTCCCGCTGCAGGCGGAGCCGGCGGCATCGCTCGGGATCTACACCTTTCAAAAGCCGCGCCGGTATTTTGACGCGCCGATTGCGGTGCACACGCTGGGCTATCTCGGGGAGGACGGGCAGGGCGTCTCGGGGATTGAGCGCTGCTATGACGACCTGCTTGCCGGCGGCGGCAGCAGGCTGCTGGTGCGCTGCACAACGACGGCGTCCGGCCGCCTGATGACGGGGACCCAGCCGGCGCTGGTGGAACAGGCGGGGACCGGGCAGGCGGTGCAGCTGACCCTTGACCGGGACATCCAGCGGGTCTGCGAGGGGATCGCGCTGGCGGAGCTGGAGCAGGGGGCGGTGGTGGTGATGGAGACCCGCACCGGCAAGCTGCGGGCGGTGGTCAGCCTGCCGGTCTATGACCCCTACGACATTGCCGCCGCGATTGCCGCGGACGACTCCAGCCTGCTCAACCGGGCGCTCAGCGCCTACAATGTGGGGTCGGTCTTCAAGCCGATTGTCGCCGCCGCCGCGCTGCAGGCGGGGTTTGACCCGCAGGAGCCGTATGAGTGCACCGGGGTGATTGAGGTGGACGGCCACCTTTACCACTGCAACCAGAACAAGGCCCACGGCACCGTCACGATGACCGAGGCGCTGGAGCATTCCTGCAACTGCTACTTCATCCAGCTGGGCAGCAGGCTGGGCGGGGAGGCCATCAGCGAGCTGGCCTCCCGGATCGGCTTTGGGCGGGCGGCGCAGCTGGCGCGGGACTATTACTCTGCCGGCGGCAACCTGCCGAGTGCCGAGGAGCTGGAAAACAGCGGTCAACTGGCCTCGGTCAGCTTTGGTCAGGGCACCCTGCTTGCAACCCCGATTCAGGTCGCGGCGGGCATCAACATGATCGCAAACGGCGGCATCTACATCGGCCCCACGCTGGTCGAGGGGACGGTGGAGGCCGGAACCGGCGCCCTGCTCGAGGCGGGGCCGGCGCAGGAGACGCTGCGGGTAGTCTCGCAGCAGGTGAGCGATGCCCTGTGCGGGATGCTGCGCGCGGTGGTGGAGGAGGGCAGCGCCGCAAAGGCGCAGCCGGACGGGGTTACCGCCGCCGGCAAGACGGGAACGGCGCAGACCGGGCGGTATGACGAGGAGGGCGCGGAGCTGCTGGACAGCTGGTTTGCCGGGTTCTATCCCGCGGAGGACCCCCAGTATACCATCGTGATTTTGAAGGACTCCACCCACAGCGCCGGCGAGACCCTCGCGCCGCTCTTTGCGCGGATCTGCGAGGGGATCGAGCTTGCGAAAAAATGAGCGCGCCGGCAGCGAAAAATCGCTGTGGAGCCAAAAAGCGGGCACCGTCGCGCCGCCCTTTGCCCCACCGCGGGAAAAGAGCACCGGCAGGCTGCTGCCGCGCCGCAAAACAGCGAAAGAGCCGACGTGTGGGGGCGATTCTCCTTGACAATCCACCAGCCGAAATTTATAATAAATGTGTATGGCCGGCCGGATCTGCGGCCTGCCTGCACAAAAGAATGGATAAGGCGTTGATGGGGCCCATGACCGCGCCTGCCGCTTTCAGAGAGAGAGCCCTTGGCTGAAAGGCTTTCACCGGCAGAGGTCTGCGCCACCCCGGAGCTTCCGGTCAATCCCGGACGAATCCGCCGCGTTAAGGCGGGATCGAGTGGCGGCGCGGTGCGCCGCAATTTGGGTGGTACCACGGAGACTCACGGCCTTCGTCCCTTATTCTGGGGCGGAGGCTTAACCTTTTTTCGGGCGCTCTCCCCACTGCCCGGCCGTGAAATATCAAAAGAAAGAATGCGGTGAAGAGAATGAAATGGACTGGTTTGAACGAACTGCGGGAATCCTTCCTCTCCTTCTTTGAGAGCAAGGACCATCTGCGGCTGGACAGCTTTCCGCTGGTGCCCAAGGACGACAACAGCCTGCTGCTGATCAACAGCGGCATGGCCCCGATGAAGAAGTGGTTCCTTGCGCAGGAGGAGCCGCCCCGCCACCGGGTCTGCACCTGCCAGAAGTGCATCCGCACCCCGGACATCGAGCGGGTGGGCATCACCGCCCGGCACGGCACCTTCTTTGAGATGCTGGGCAACTTCAGCTTCCAGAATTATTTCAAGGATGAGGCCATCGCCTGGGGCTGGGAGGATCTGACCAAGGTGCTGGAGATCCCGGCTGAGAAGCTGTACATCTCGGTTTACCTCGACGACGACGAGGCCTACGACATCTGGACCAAGAAGATCGGCATCCCCGAGGACCACATGGTCCGCTTCGGCAAGGAGGACAACTTCTGGGAGCATGGCTCCGGCCCCTGCGGCCCCTGCAGCGAGATCTATTTCGACCGCGGGCCCGAGCACGGCTGCGGCAAGCCGGACTGCAAGGTCGGCTGTGACTGCGACCGCTACATGGAGGTCTGGAATCTGGTCTTCAGCCAGTTTGACTCCGACGGCAAGGGCACCTATACCCGCCTTGAGCACCCCAACATCGACACCGGCATGGGCCTTGAGCGTCTGGCCTGCGTGATGCAGGGGGTGGACAACCTCTTCGAGGTCGACACCGTGCGGGCGATTTTGAACCACGTCGAGCGGATCACCGGCAAGAAGTACGGCGAGGACCACAAGACCGACATCTCGATCCGGGTCATCACCGACCACATCCGCTCCACCGTCTTCATGGTCAGCGACGGCATCCTGCCCTCCAACGAGGGGCGCGGCTATGTGCTGCGCCGCCTGCTGCGCCGCGCCGCGCGCCACGGGCGGATGCTGGGGGTCACCCGGCCGTTCCTGTCCGAGCTGTGCGACACCGTCATCCATGAGAACGGCGACGCCTACCCCGAGCTGAAAGAGCACGCCGACTACATCAAGAAGGTCATCAGCGCCGAGGAGGAGCGGTTCTCCCGGACGATTGACCAGGGCCTGTCGATCCTCAACAACCTGATCGACAACGTGACCAAGGCCGCCATTGCCGGCAAGCAGCGGATCCTCTCCGGCATCGAGGCGTTCAAGCTGCAGGACACCTTCGGCTTCCCGCTTGACCTGACCAAGGAGATTGCGGCCGAGGCCGGCATCGAGGTGGATGAGGAGACCTTCCGCGAGGAGCTGCGCAAGCAGCGGGAGAAGGCGCGGGAGGACCGCAAGAAGAAGGATATTTCCGGCTGGGCGGGCGACCTGTTTGGCGCGCTCGAGGCCGAGCCGACCGAGTTCGTCGGCTATGACCGGCTTGAGACTGCCGCGAAGGTGCTGGCGATCTCGGACGGCGAGGAGCTGCTCGACGCCGTGTCGACCGATGACGGCGCGAAGGAGGGGATCCTCGTCGTGCTGGACAAGACCCCGTTCTATGCGGAGGCCGGCGGTCAGGTCGGCGACATGGGCTTTTTGACCGCGGACGGGCTGCGGCTGAAGGTCGTGGACTGCAAGAAGACCCCGAAGGGCTTCTATGTCCACACCTGCACGCTGGAGAGCGGCCTGCTGGTGGTCGGCGCCGAGCTGGTCGCCTCGGTCAGCAAGCGTCTCCGCATGGCGGTTGCCCGCAACCACACCGCGGCCCATCTGCTGCAGGCGGCGCTGCGTCAGGTCCTCGGTATGCACGTCCATCAGGCCGGCTCGTATGAGGACGCGCAGCGGGTGCGGTTTGACTTCACCCACTTCGGCGCGGTCACGCCGGACGAGCTGCGGGAGGTTGAGAAGATCGTCAACGACCGGATCTATGACGCGCTGCCGGTTGTGACCCGGGTGATGCCCACCAAGGAAGCCAAGGCGCTGGGCGCAATGGCCCTGTTTGGAGAGAAATACGGCGACGAGGTGCGGGTGGTCAGCATTGAGGACTTCTCCACCGAGCTGTGCGGCGGCACCCATGTCTCGAACACCGCGATGATCGGCGGCTTCAAGATCCTGTCCGAGAGCAGCGCCGCGGCCGGCATCCGCCGGATTGAGGGCGTCACCGGCACCAACCTGCTCGAGCTGCTGGACCAGCGCTCCGCCGAGCTGGTTGAGATTGCGGATATGCTCAAGGTCGGCAACCCCTCGGACCTGCCGGTTCGGGTCGCCGCGATCAATCTGGAGCTGCGTGACCTGCGCAGCCAGCTGGAAAAGGCGAAGGCCGCGGCCGTGAACCAGAAGGTCGAGGGCCTGTTCCAGAGCGCGAAGGAGGTCGAAGGGCTCAAGATCTTCACCGCCTACTTCGGCGGCACCGGCACCGACACCCTGCGCAGCATGGCGGAGCGGATCCGCGATCAGGTGCCCGCCGGGGTCACGGTGCTCTGCGGCGAGAGCGATGGCAAGACCAGCATGGCGGTCTCGGTCGGCCGCGAGGCGATTGGCCGCGGCATCAAGGCCGGCGCGCTGGCAAAGCTCGCCTCGGCGATCACCGGCGGCAACGGCGGCGGCAAGCCGGACCTTGCGATGGCCGGCGTGCGGGATGCCACCAAGGTGGACGAGGCACTCGCCGCGGTGCCCGAGCTGGTGCGCAGCCTGATGAAATAAGGACTGAGGCCCTTTGGGCTTTCAAAAAGAAACAGAAAGGGGAAAGAGCATGGAAGATTGTCTGTTCTGCAAGATTGCGGCGGGAGAGATTCCCTCCAACAAGCTGTTTGAGGACGATCAGATCCTCGCGTTCTACGACATCGAACCCCAAGCGCCGTTTCACTTTTTGGTGATCCCCAAAAAGCATTACCCGTCGGCCGCGGCACTGACCGAGGCGGACGCGCCGCTGCTGGGCCACATCTTTGCGGTGATTGCCCAGCTGTGCGAGAAGAACGGCTGTGAGAAGGGCTACCGTGTCGTGACAAATGTCGGTGAGGATGGCGGCCAGAGCGTACCCCATCTGCATTTTCACGTTCTGGCAAAGCGCAGCCTGAAATGGCCTCCGGGCTGATCGGGCACCGCTGCCGGAGAACTTTGGCAATGCCCGCCTGTGCGGGAACGACCGCTTTTGCGGGATAGAATGAAGGAGTGTTGGATCATGGAAACAACCTATACGCTGAAGGTCGCGGGCCTGACCCGGGAACTGCCCATCTGCAAGGCGAGCGACAAGATGTCGATTGCGGCTTTCGTCATGTTCAATGATGTGGAGCTGACCGTCGCCTGCGCGAAGGCGCTGCTCCAGAAGGTGCCCGAGTTCGACGTCATCGTGACCGCCGAGGCAAAGGGGATCCCTCTGGCCTATGAGATGGCCCGCCAGAGCGGCAAGCCCTACATCCCGGCGCGTAAAGGACCGAAGCTTTACATGAAGGAGCCGATCATCGTCGAGGACAAGTCGATCACCACCGAGGCGCAGCAGCGTCTGGTCATCGACAAGAAAGACCTGCTCAGCATGGATGACAAGCGGATCCTGATCGTCGACGACGTCATCAGCACCGGCGGCTCACTGCACGCGCTCGAGACGCTGGTCGGCTACAGCAAGGGCAAGGTCGTTGGCCGGGTCGCGGTTCTGGCCGAGGGGGATGCGGCAAAGCGCACCGACATCATCTTCCTTGAAGAGCTGCCTCTCTTCTTCCATGATTAAGTGAGACGGCCGCTTGCGCTGTTTGGGTTTGCTTGGATGGCAACCCAGCTTTCGTGCACTCTTTTTATGATGGAACTGCCGCTCTGGGCGCTGCTTGCCCCGGCGGCAGTTTTTCTGCTCGGCTGCTTTCTCCTTGCCCGCCGCGCGTCGGGACTGCGGATTGCCGCCGCCGTCCTCTGCGGCGCGGCAGCGTCCGCGCTGGTCTGGAACGCGCTCTGGCAGGCGGCCTTTCTGCGGCCGACACTCCGCCTTGCGGGCAGCAGCACCAGCTGCCGCGTCGCGGTGCTGAAGGCGGGGGAGTATGTCGATGAGACCCATCTTCGCGCCGAGGTCCGGCTGCTGGAGGTCGGCGGTGGAAAGCTGATTTTCCCGGTCACGGTGACCCTGTCCGGCCTGCCCGAGTGCAGCCCGGGGGATCTCCTTGAGGGGCGAGTCGAGCTCTTTGAAGCAGACAGCACCGGCATCAGCGACGGCGCGCCGCTGCGCGGCTCTGCCGCAGAGGAGATGGAGGTTGTCGGCCATTCCGCAAACCCGCGGTATGCGTTTGCCGCGCTGCAGCAAACGCTGGGCCAGCGCCTTTACGGCAGGTTTGAGCGGGAGATCGGCGCGGTGGCGGCGGCAATCTGTGTCGGGGACAAGACCCATCTCAGCTACCGGATACAGGAGAACTACCGGGCCGCGGGCGTCTCCCATCTCTTGGTGGTCAGCGGTCTGCATCTCGGCCTTGTCGTCAAGGCGGTCGGCAGCCTGCTGCCGCGCCGCCGCCTGCTGCGCGGATTGCTGCTCGGCGGGGCGGTGCTCGCCTTTATGGCGCTCACCGGCTTTACCGTCTCGGTCCTGCGCGCCGGGGTCATGGTTCTGCTCGCGGTGATCGCGCCGATGTGCAGCGAATCCGCCGACCCGCTGACCTCGCTCGGGACGGCGGCCTTCCTGCTGACCGCCTTCAACCCGGCCGCGGCGGCGGACATCGGCCTGCTGCTCTCCATCAGCTCGGTACTCGGGCTGCTGGCGGGCAGCGACGCGTATAGAGACTACCTCGCCCGCCGGGCGCAGGAAAAGCGGGAAAATGGCTGGCGGCAGCGGCTGCTCGGCCTTGTGGTGACCCCCCTCTCCGCGACGCTGGCCACCATGCCGGTGCTGACCGCAATCGGCGGCGGGATCTCGGTCTTTTCGGTCGCGGTCAACCTGATTGCGGTGCCGGTGACGACCCCGGTGGTGATTTTGGGGCTGCTTGCGGCGCTGTTTGCAAAGCTGCCGCTGCTCATCATCCCGGAGCGGGCCTGCGCGCTCTGCTGCGGCCTGCTGATCCGCTTTTTGAACGGGTTGACCGGCTGGGTCGCGGGCCTGCCCTTTGGCCTTGTCTATCTGCGCGGAACTTACGCGCTGGCGGTGGTGCTCTGCGGGCTGGGGCTGCTCTGGCTCTCCACCCGGCTGCGGACCGCGCACCTGCGCAGAGTCCTGCTCGCCGGCACCGCCGCGCTGGTATTCTTTGCGACCGCGCTGGGCGCGCTGCTCGGCCGCGGCACGGTGCGTGCCGCGGCGGTCGGTTACACCCAGCAGCCGGCGATCGTCGTCACGCAGGGCAGCCGCGCAGCGGTCTTTTGGCGGGGCGGACAGGTGAACAGGAGCGCGGTCGAGCGGTATCTCAAGAGCCACGGCATCCGGCAGATTGAGCTGCTGGTCAACTGCAGCGACACCAGTGCGGCCGGCTTTTGGGAAGGATATCTGCCGGAGCGGCAGATTGAGACGAAACAGATTGTCATCGGCGAGCAGCTCAAGCTGCTCGATTCGCTCCGCTTGACCATTTCCCGGCAGGCGGAGGGCGTCTTGTTCTGGATTGAAAGCCCCGGCTGCCGGCTGCTTTTTGCAACCGGGAAGACCGACCTGACCGCTCTGGCGCAGCCGGACATCTTTTTCTCCGGCACCCAGCTGCCGCAGGGGCTTACGGAGGGGCAGGTGCTGGTCAGCGGGCAGGAGGCGGACTGGGTCGAGGGCTGCCCGCTCGCGCTGCTGCGCGGTGAGGAGCCGACCGTCTGGCTGCGGCCAGCGGCGGGAACGATGAAACTTTTGGGGGTGGAATAGATGGCGGCAGTGGATCTTGCGGGCCTGAACCGGTCGATTGCGGCGGGTGAAAAGGCGCAGACCTACCTGCTCTACTCGCCGGACGAATATCTTCTGGACAGCTTTGCGCGCCGCTTGAGCGGCCTGCTGCTCGAGGAGGGGGAGGAGCCGACGGTGCTGCCCGGCCCGGTGCCTGACATCGGGCAGGTGGTGGAGGCGGCGGGTGCGATCTCGCTGTTCGGCACAAGGCGGCTTGTCTATCTCTCCCGGCTTGAGCCGACCGCGATGAAGGCGGAGGACGTCAAGCTGCTGGCGGAGCTGATGCAGGAGGCGGAGAACGCGACCCTGCTCCTGACCATGATCGTCAAGGAGCCGGAGTACAAAAAGAAGGGCGCGGCGCTGACGGTGCCCGCCGCGGCAAAGCCGCTGCTCGCCGCCGCCGAAAAGGTGGGAATCGCCGCCGCGCTGGAAAAGCCGACCGAGGCGTCCGCTGTGCGGTTTGTGGCAAAGCGGGCGCAGGAGCTGGGCGCGTCCTTTGCGCCGGGCGCCGCAGAGGAGCTGGTCCAGCGCTGCGGGATCGACCTGTTTTTGCTCTCGGGCGAGACCGATAAGCTCGCCGCGGCCAGCGGGTACGGCAGCATCGACGGGCAGCTGGTCGACCGGCTGTCGGCGCGCAGCATCGAGGCGGACGTCTTTGAGATGGTGCGCGCACTGCTGCGGGGCAAGGGGCGGGACGCGTTCCGCCGGCTCAACGAGCTGCTCTATCTCCAGAACGACCCCATCGCCATCGCCGCCGCGATGAACGGCAGCTTTGTCGATATGGTGCGGGTGCGCGCCGCCGCTTCTGCCGGCATCGGGTACCAGCAGGCGTTCAAGATGATGAAGAACAAGGGCAGCGATTACCGCTATAAGCGGAGCCTTGAGACGGCGCGCCCCTTCTCGGACGCGCAGCTCGCGGGCTTTCTCGCCGTTCTCGACCGGCTGGACCGCCGTCTGAAGGGCGGCAGCACGGTGGACAACAACACCCTGCTGCGGATGGCGCTGGGGGAGATTTTGCTGGTGGGAAGAGGGGAGATGCGGTATGCGGATTCGTGAGCTTTTGATTGTCGAGGGAAAGTATGACGCGGCAAAGCTCGCAAACCTCGTCGACGGGCTGATCCTGACCACCGGCGGCTTTTCCATCTACCGCGACCCGGAAAAGCGGGAGCTGATCCGGGAGATGGGCAAAAAACGGGGGATTATCATCCTCACCGACTCCGACGCCGCGGGCTTCCAGCTGCGGCACTACATCCAGAACTTCGCCAAGGGCGCAAAGATCAAAAACGCCTATATCCCGGCGGTGGAGGGGAAGGAAAAGCGGAAGGAGAAGCCCTCCAAGGAGGGTACCCTCGGGGTGGAGGGGCTGCCCGCCGAGGTGATCCTGACCGCGCTGCGCCGCGCGGGGGCAACCGAGGAACAGCCGCGGACCGGCAGGCGGCTGAGCTATACCGACCTCTACCGGCTGGGCATCTCGGGCACACCCGGCAGCGCCGCCCGCCGCCGGGAGCTGCTCTCACTGATCGGGCTGCCGCTGCGGCTGTCCAAAAAGGCGCTGCTCGAGACACTGGACGCGGGCTATACCTATGAGGAGCTGGAGGCGATCTGCGCCCAAAAGCCGACCTTGTTTTGGGACTTCCACGGCACGCTGAGCCTGCCGGCAGACGACTGGTTTGATGCGCTGTGGGAATACCTGCCCCATGAGCGGATGTTCGAGGAGGAGCTGCGCGGGCGGTTCCACCATGTCTGTATGCCCTGGTGGACGATGCCGGGCGAGCACACGCCGACCGGGCGCGACTGGTGGCGGTATGTCAGGGAGGGGTTCACCGCGCTGCTGACCGGCTGCGGCTATTCCGCCGAGGAGGTCGCTGGGGCGGTGGGCAGGCTGCGAAAGACGGTGTCCGACCCCACGCGGCACCGGCTCTATCCGGATGCGATTCCCACCTTGGCGGAGCTGCAGCGGCGCGGCTACCGCCATGTGCTGGTCTCGAACAACTTCCCCGAGCTTTGGCAGGTGGCCGAGGCGCTCGGCCTTGCGCCCTATTTCAGTGCGCATATCGTCTCGGCAGAGGTCGGCTGGGACAAGCCCAGCCCGGAGATCTTCCGCCTCGCGCTCGAGGCGGCGGGGAACCCCGCGCAGGCGATCATGATCGGGGACAACCCGACCGATGACATCGAGGGGGCGAAAAGGGCCGGCCTGCGGGCGATCCTTGTCCATCCGAGAAGACAAACAACGCAGGCGGAGGCCAGCTGCGAGGCGCTGTCTGACCTGCTGGAACTGCTGAGGTGATCTTCGATGACGGCAGAGACAAAATGGGAAAACTGCCCCTTCTGCTGCCCGGTCTGCGGCGGGCCGCTGCGGGGCGAGGGGCGCGCGCTGCGCTGCGGCGCGAACCACAGCTTTGACATCGCCGCGCAGGGGTATGTGCATCTGCTCCCCGCGAACAAAAAGCACTCCGCGCTGCCGGGGGACGACAAGGGGATGGTCGCCGCCCGCCGGGCCTTTTTGGAGGCAGGATGGTACCAGCCCTTCAGCGACCGGCTCAACCGGCTCGCGGCGGATTTCCTCGACCCGGCGTTCCGGCCGCTGCTGCTCGATGCCGGCTGTGGCGAGGGGTATTACACCGGGCGGCTTGCCGGGACGCTTGACCCGCGGGTGCGGATTGCCGCGTTTGACATCTCCAAAACCGCGGTGCAGGCGGCGGCAAAGCGGTATCCGCGGGTTGCGTTTGCGGTGGCGAGCGCCTTCTCCATCCCGGTGGCGGACGGCGCGGCGGACTGCCTTGTCAACGTCTTTGCGCCGATGGCCCAGCGGGAGTTTTTGCGGGTGCTGCGCCCCGGCGGCAGGATGTTTTACGCGGTGCCGGGCGCGCGGCACCTGTTCGGGCTGAAAGAGGTCCTGTACGAAAAGCCCTACGAGAACCCGGTGCGGGATGTGGAGTATCCCGGGTTTCGGTTCCTCGAGCGGGTGCCGGTCCGCGCGGCGTGCAGCCTCTCCTCGCCAGAGGAGATTCAGGCCCTCTTCGCGATGACGCCCTATTATTGGAAGACCCCGCGGGAGGGCGCGCAGCGGCTCGCAGAGCTCGACTGCCTTGAGACCGAGATCGCGTTTGACTTTCTCGTCTACGAAAAGGCCTGAGGGGGCGCGGCGCCAAAATCCCGCACCCTCGGGCGCCGGCGCCGAACGCGTCAAATACAAAAAGGAACGGCATTTTGCTGCACAGGGCAGCAGAGCGCCGTTCCTTTTTTCTCGCTCGTGTTGACGGTGCCGCGCTTTGTCGCGGGGCACGCGCCGCGCTGTGTCAGAAGACGACGACCAGCAGCATCTTGAAGGCCTCCTCGCCGTAGACGGCATGGGGGTGGCCGGCGGGCATGACGATGGACTCCCCCTCATGCAGCAGATAGGCGGTGCCGTCGATGGTGATTTTTCCCACCCCATCCAGACAGGTGACAAAGGCATCCCCGTCGGACGCGTGGGTGCTGATCTCCTCCCCCTTGGCAAAGGAGAAGAGGGTGATGCTCAGCGCGTCATTCTGCGCCAGTGTCTTGCTGACGACCTGCCCCTCCTGATAGGAGATCTGCTCCTTCAACACCAGAACCTCGGATTTGTTGATATTCTTCATTTTTGCGCTCATCGAAAGCTCCCTCCTCCTTTATCAGTGTGACGCCGTTTTGGCCGATTGATCCACCCCGAACAGGGTTTCACAGAGCCGGATGCCGGTTTTGGTCTTGAAGATGCGGTTCAGGGTGGTCACGACCCCCTCCTGCGGGGTCTGCCGCTCATGCAGGTTGACCAGAAAATCCGCCTCGACCAGAATCTGATAATCAATCCCGTCAATCGCGTCATAGGTGTGGTGGTGCGCCACCAGATAGCAGATGCGCTGCAGGTCCTCCTGCGCCAATCCAAAGGCGCTCAGCAGCGCCTTGGCGTAGGCAGGGCCTTCTTTCTCCTGCAGCTCGCCGGTGCAATAGCCGTATTTTTCCGTGCTGGGCCCGATGCCGATGTCATGGACAAGGGCGGTGCACTCCAGAATAAACTGGGTGTGCTCGTCCAGCTGCTCCCCGCACCCAATCAGCTGGGCAAAGCGGTGCACCTTGATGAAATGCTGGATGCGTTCGGTGCTGCCCGCGTCAAATTCAATCATCTTCAATGTGATCTTGTCTATTTTGTCCATCTCTGCCGCTCCTCTCTCGGTGATTCAAAAAGTTACATCTCTATTTTACTACGCGGATTGCAAAATAGATGTTGGAATTCCAACAAATAGAAAAAATAAAAAACAGCTTTCGGCCGCGCGCGGGGCCAAAAGCTGTTTTTGCGGCTGGGTTGCCGGCGGAAATCCGCTTCTTTGCGCCCCGCTGCGCGCTGGCAGCGGGCGTTTAAGGCGCTGCGGAGAAGAACTGCATCGCCACGCCGCTGTCC
>CALXBJ010000149.1 GCA_944386515.1 uncultured Pygmaiobacter sp. | reverse complement strand
TAGTGGATCGCGGCATCCGGGTCGGAGCCGCGGATGCTCTTTTGCAGCGCCGAGATGGTGTCGTAGTGATTGTCGGAATCCCGGTCATAGTTCATGCTGCTGCGCTGGGTGACCTGCAGCGCCATTTCCCGGGTGATCCGCTTGCGGCCCTCCTCATTCTTTGCCGCGCCGCAGAGCAGCTCAAGCCCGCCAAGGCCCTTGCGCAGATCCCCGCCGCAGGCGGTGGACATCAGCTCCAGCGCATCCGGGTCGATCTCGATTTGGACGCCCTCCTCCTGCTCGAGCAGCCCCTTGGCGCGCTCGAGCGCACAGCGCAGGTCCGCCGGTGTCAGCGGCTTGAACTCAAACACCGTGCAGCGGGAGAGCAGCGCCGTATAGACATAAAAGTAGGGGTTTTCGGTGGTGGAGGCAATCAGGGTGATGCTGCCGTCCTCGATGCACTCCAGCAGGCTCTGCTGCTGCTTTTTGTTGAGGTACTGGATCTCATCGAGGTAGAGCAAAATCCCCCCGCTGCCCATCAGGGTGCCGATCTCCCCGATCACCGTCCGGATGTCCGAGGTGGAGGCGGAGGTGCCGTTGAGCTTGTGCAGCCGCATCCCACTGTTCTCGGCAATGATCCGCGCGACGGTGGTCTTGCCGACGCCGGGCGGGCCGTAAAAGATCATATTCGGCACCCGGCCGGCCTCGATGTTGCTGCGGAAAACGGTGCCGGGCGCCAGCAGCTGCGGCTGCCCGAAAACCTCATCCAGCGTCTTGGGCCGCAGCCGGTCCGCCAGTGGACTGCTCATCTATCCTTTCTCCTCCTGTCGGGATCCGTCCGCCGCCGCGCGGCGCCCCGTTTTTGCCCTCACTCGTACAGCGGGAAGCGGGCGGTCAGTGCCGCGACACCGGCCGCGATCTGATCCTTTTTCTCCTCAAAGTCAAAGATGCAATCGGCGATGAAGCCGGCGATCTCCTCCATTTCCGCAACCCCGAAGCCGCGGGTCGTGACCGCCGGAGTGCCGATCCGCACGCCGCTGGTAACGGTGGGCTTCTGCGGGTCGTTGGGGACGGTGTTCTTGTTCGCCGTGATGTTCACCGCGTCAAGGCGGGTCTCCAGCTCCTTGCCGGTCACCTCTGTGCCGCGCAGGTCCACCGTCATCAGGTGGTTATCCGTCCCGCCCGAGACCAGATGCACCCCGCGCGCAAGCAGCGCCTTGCTGAGCGCCTGCGCATTCTCGACAATCCGGCGCTGGTACTCCTTGAACTCAGGGGTGAGCGCCTCACCGAAGCAGACCGCCTTGCCGGCGATGACGTGCATCAGCGGGCCGCCCTGCGTGCCGGGGAAGATCGCCTTGTCGATTGCCTTGGCATACTGCTCCTTACAGAGGATCATGCCGCCGCGCGGGCCGCGCAGCGTCTTGTGGGTGGTGGTGGTGACCACGTCGGCATAGGGCACCGGCGAGGGGTGCAGTCCGGCGGCGACAAGGCCGGCAATATGGGCCATATCCACCATAAACAGGCTGCCGACCTCCTTGGCAATCTCGGAGATGCGGGCAAAGTCGATGGTTCTGGCATAGGCGGACGCGCCGGCGACAATCAGCTTGGGGTGCTCCTGCAGGGCGATCCTGCGCATCTCGTCATAGTCCAAAAAGCCGTTTTCGTCCACGCCGTAGGGCACAAAGCGGAAGTATTTGCCCGACATATTGACCGGGCTGCCGTGGGTCAGATGGCCGCCGTGGGAGAGGTTCATCCCCATCACGGTGTCCCCCGGCTGCAGCAGCGCGAAGTAGACCGCCATGTTGGCCTGCGCGCCGGAGTGGGGCTGCACGTTGGCGTGGTCCGCGCCGAACAGCCGGCAGGCGCGCTCCCGCGCCAACTCCTCAACCTCGTCGACAAACTGGCAGCCGCCGTAGTACCGATGCCCGGGATACCCCTCCGCATATTTGTTGGTCAGGATGCTGCCCATCGCGGCCAGCACCGCCGGCGAAACCACATTCTCCGAGGCAATCAGCTCGATATTGCCGCGCAGCCGGCCCATCTCCCGCTCCATCGCGGCGCCAACCTCGGGATCTCTCTCCTTGACAAAGCCGATCGTATCCAGAACATCACCAAACATCAGGTCCACTCCTTTTGTTTTGATTTTGCCGCACACCGGCGGAGCATTATAGTAAGATTATACTCGCAGGCAGGCCAAAACACAAGGCTGGATCCCCCCCTGTGCGCCCGGCTCAGCGCTTTGCTGATTGCAATCCGCTTTTTTTCTATTATAATGGAGTTATATTCCAAAAAACGACAGAGCGGAAGGCGCCGCGAAAGGAGACCCATGAAAACCAAGAAAGAGGTCCTTGAGATTATCCGGCTGCTCAAAGAGGAATACCCTCTGGCCGAATGCACCCTTGATTATGACCACGCGTGGCAGCTGCTGGTCAGCGTGCGGCTGGCCGCGCAGTGCACCGATGCGCGGGTCAACATCGTCACCGAGGAGCTATTTGCCAAATACCCCTCCGTCGCCGCCCTCGCCGCGGCTGAGCCGGAGGAGATCGAGGAGATCGTCCGCCCCTGCGGCCTTGGCCGCAGCAAGGCGCGGGACATCAGCCTTGCGATGCGGATGCTGATGCGCGATTTCGGCGGCCGCGTGCCCGACGACTTCGACACGCTGCTGACCCTGCCCGGCGTCGGCCGCAAGAGCGCGAACCTGATTATGGGGGACGTCTTCGGCAAGCCGGCCATCGTCACCGACACCCACTGCATCCGGCTGTGCAACCGGATGGGGATTGTCAAAGACCTGAAAGAGCCAAAAAAGGTCGAGATGGCGCTGTGGAATGTGATCCCCCCACAGGAGGGCAACGACTTCTGCCACCGGCTGGTGCTGCACGGCCGTGCGGTCTGCACCGCCCGCTCGCCCCGGTGCGAGGCCTGCTGCGTCAAGGAGCTGTGTGCAACCTACCGGGACGCGCAGCGCGCGGCCAAAAAGAAAACCGCTTCCAAAAAGCAGGAGAAGGCGCCGGATTAAGGGCGTCCGCTCTCCCCTGCCCCCCCTTGCCGGGCGCTGCCGACGCCCGGCTTGTTTTTTTCTTGACAAAACCGGCCCTGCCGCCTATAATGGGAGCCGGACATAAAAACAGGGGTGCTGGAAGGCTGAGATTTGCGCCGTGCGCGGCGCATGAACCCTTTAACCTGATCCGGGTAATGCCGGCGTAGGTAGTTTGGTTGATACTATCGCAGTAGCGCGCCTGTTTTTGTCACAAAAAACAGGCGCCTTTGTTTTTATGTACTAATTATTTTGTGAGGGATCCATCCATGACCAAGAGCTATTCCAAAACACGCACGCTGGTGGAGTGCGGCCTGATGATCGCCGTGGGCACCATCCTTGCCCAGATCAAGCTGTTCACGATGCCTCAGGGCGGCAGCGTGACCCTGCTGTCGATGCTGCCCTTCATTCTGGTCTCCTTCCGCCATGGCGTGAAGTGGGGCCTGCTGACCGGCTTTGTCAACAGCCTGCTGCAGATGATGATGGGCTTTTGGGCGCCGCCCGCCGGCACCCTGACCGCCCTGATCGGCTGCATCCTGCTGGACTATGTGCTCGCGTTCTCGCTGCTGGGGATCGCCTGTGTGCTGGCTAAGCCCTTCAAAAACCGTCTGGTCGGCGTCGCGGTCGGCACCGCCGGGGTCTGCGTGATCCGCTTTCTGTGCAGCTTTATCTCCGGCTTCTGGCTGTGGGGCAGCTATCAGAGCGATTACAGCTGGGCGACCGGGCTGCCGGTTTGGCTGTACAGCCTGATCTACAACGGCAGCTACATGGGCATGGAGCTGGTCTTCACCGTCATCGGCGCGGTGCTGCTCTACAAGGCGGCCCCCTCGCTGTTCCGCGCGGTGGATAACGGCTGATTTTGTTCCTTGGGCCGATGCATCTGCGGGTGCATCGGCTTTTTGTATAAAAGGTAAATTTTTCATCCGGATATTGACATTGTCTGTTCTGGTGGTAAGATAATTGCAAAAGGGAGTAGTCTAATCTTCGCTTTCAACAATCGCCGAATACCAGCTGGAACGAAGACCGCTTAAGGAACGAGACTTTTGATACGGCATTGTTCGTGTCAAAAGTCTTTTTTGTTAATTGGGGCACACGCTGGCTATTCCCCGCCAAATCACGCCATACTATCACCGCGGGGCAATGTTACCCCGAGGGAAACAGGAGGTATCTCGATGTATGAAATGAAATCCGCGGCACAGACGATGGAGGAGCTCTCCACCTCCGCCGCCGGGCTCAGCGCGCAGGAGGCCGCGGCGCGGCTTGCCCGTGACGGTGAGAACGCCCTCAAGGAGAAGGATCCCCCCACCCGGCTGCAGATGTTTCTCTCCCAGCTGCGGGACCCGATGATCTATGTCCTGCTCGCCGCCGCGGTGATCTCGGTCGCGCTGGGCGAGTTTTCGGACGCGGGGATCATCCTCGGCGTGGTACTGCTCAACGCAATTGTCGGGATGGTACAGGAGGGCAAGGCACAGCGCGCGCTCGACGCGCTGAAAAAGATGAGCAGCCCCACTGCGACGGTGCGCCGGGACGGCGTTGTGCAGGAGCTGCCCGCCGCCCAGCTGGTCAAGGGGGACATTGTCCTGCTTGACGCGGGCCGGGTGGTCCCCGCCGACCTGCGGCTGGTCAGCTGTGCCAGCCTGAAGGTGGATGAGAGCGCGCTGACCGGCGAGAGCGTCCCCTCGGAGAAGGATGCGTCCTTCACCGCCGAGGGGGAGGTTCCCCTCGGCGACCGGCACAACATGGCGTACAGCAGCACCAGCGTCACCTACGGGCGCGGCGAGGGCGTTGTCGTCGCGACCGCGGCCGAGACCGAGATCGGCAAGATCGCCGCGATGCTGCAGGACAGCGAGGAGCTGACCCCGCTGCAGAAGAGCCTCGCCGTGCTGGGCAAGCTGCTGGGCATCATCGCCGTGCTGCTCTGCGCGGCGCTGTTCGGCATCGCGCTGCTGCAGGGCCGGGATGTCGTCGAGATGCTGCTGACCGCCATCAGCCTCGCGGTCGCCGCGGTGCCGGAGGGCCTGCCCGCCGTCGTCACCATTGTTCTGGCGATGGGGGTACAGCGGATGGTGCGGGTCAACAGCATCGTCCGCCGCCTGCCCGCGGTCGAGACCCTCGGCGCGGTGAGCGTTGTCTGCAGCGATAAGACCGGCACCCTCACCCAGAACAAGATGACCGTCACGCAGGTCTATCTGGACGGAAGCACAAGGACGCCGGACCAGATGGACCCCGCCAAAGACAAGCTGTTCCTCGACGGCTTTATCCTCTGCAACGACGCCTCGATCCAAGGGGAGAACCGGATCGGCGACCCCACCGAGCTGGCGCTGCTGGATATGGGCACGCCGCTCGGTCTGACCCGCGAGGCGCTGGAGGCCGCCGCCCCCCGCATCAACGAGCAGGCGTTTGACTCGGTCCGCAAGATGATGACCACCGTCCACCGCGGCGCCGACGGCAAGGTTGCCGCCTACACCAAGGGCGCGGTGGACCAGCTGCTGCGCCGCTGCACCGGCATTGTGGAGCAGGGCACCGCGCGCCCCATCACCGAGCAGGACAAGGAGCAGATCCTCGCGGCGGCCAGCGAGATGTCCCGTCAGGCGCTGCGGGTGCTGGCAATGGCGGTCAAGTATGACGACGACACCGCCGCCGAGGAGGCGCTGAGCTTTGTCGGTCTGGTAGGGATGATCGACCCCGCCCGGCCGGAGGCGAAAGCCGCGGTGGAGAGCTTCCGCGAGGCGGGCATCACCACCATCATGATCACCGGCGACCATCGGGATACCGCGCTGGCCATTGCAAAGGAGCTGGGCATCGCCCAGACGGAGGACCAGTGCATCACCGGCGAGGAGCTGGACGCGATGAGCGAGGAGGAGCTGGCAAAGCGGATCACCGAGCTGCGTGTCTTTGCCCGGGTCAGCCCCGAAAATAAGGTCGGCATCGTCAAGGCGCTCAAGGCCAACGGCAAGATCGTCTCGATGACCGGCGACGGGGTCAACGACGCCCCCAGCCTCAAGGCCGCCGACATCGGCGTCGCGATGGGGATCACCGGCACCGACGTGGCCAAGGGCGCGGCGGATATGGTGCTGACCGACGACAACTTTGCCACCATCGAAAAGGCCATCGAGGAAGGCCGCGGCATCTACAACAACATCAAAAAGACGGTCATCTTCCTGCTGGGCTCCAACCTCGGCGAGGTCATCAGTATGTTCACCGCGATTGTGGCCGGGCTGGCAAGCCCGCTGCGTGCGGTGCACATCCTCTGGGTCAACCTCATCACCGACACCCTGCCCGCGCTGGCCCTCGGCGCCGACGACAAGCCGATGGGCATCATGAAGCGCAAGCCCCGCGACCCCAAGGACAGTCTTTTTGCGGGCGGCGGGCTCTTCCTGACCCTCTTTTACGGCGTGCTGATCGCGGCGATGATGCTGGCCGCATTCCTCTATCTGCCCGTCTCGCAGCTGCTGACTGCCGGCAGCCCCGTCACCATCGGCTCGATTGACGCGCTGCTGACCGGGGACCTGCTGGTCCGGGCGCAGACCTTTGCCTTTACCGTGCTGGCCGTCAGCCAGCTGTGGCACAGCCTCGGGATGCGGGACGTGGACACCAGCATCTTCATCACCATCCGGCACGAGAACAAGCTGACCCTGCTCAGCTTCTTCGGCGGTCTTGCGCTGCAGGTCTGCGCGACCGAGATCCCTCTCTTTGCCGGGGTCTTCGGCACCGCGACCCTCGCCTTCGGCGAGTGGCTCGGGCTGATCGTCTTTTCGATGCTACCGCTGCTCTTCCACGAGATCTTTGTCCCCATCCGCCGCGCGCTGCACATCGGCGAGCGCGGCTGAGCAGGGCGCCTCTCTCCCCTTTTTGCAAAATAGGGCTTCTGTCCAACACCAAAGCAGCCGGCTTGCGCCGGCTGCTTTTTTATGGGGAATCTAATCCTTGTCCTGCCGGGCGATTGCAAAGAAAATATCCTCTGGACAAAATGCCACGAGAAACAGAAAATATCAAGATTTCAGAGGCTCCGATACATAAAGAGCTCTTTGCACAGCAGACTGATCAGATGGACAATGTCCCGGCGCCGGGGTATAATAATGTTGGGGGCACTCAGCCGGATCTTTCTACGCTCGATGTGAACACAGCGTCGTGGGACGAGATCAACAGCACCAGACAAATTATTCAGGCACGGGAGAATGCGGCCTTTGATACACCTACGGTTGATATCAATACGCCTGAGCGTGAGCAACTTCGCCAGCAGATTGCTGATGACCTGATGCAGCTTGGAAGCTATTCCGGAAAAGACGCAGATGGTAATGAGCTGTTTGCCGGCCCCGTCCGAAGAGAGCGAAGAGCGGACATCGTGATTGGTCCCCCTGCCGCTGGAAAATCCTCTGTTTTGGCAAATCCCCTATCAGAGAAATATGGCAGCCGTATCATTGATAGTGATATGGCAAAGGCAAGGCTCCCCGAGTTCAACGGTGGTCTTGGTGCCAGCATGGTGCATGAGGAAAGCGCAAAAATCACAGAAGACGCTGTGCTTTCTCAGTCAATATATAACGGAGATAATATTGTGATCCCTTGGGTAGGGAAAAGCCCTCAAAAACTCCGAGATGCACTTTCCGTATTAAAACAGAGTGGCTATACTGTGCATCTGAGTCTGAATGAGCTTGACCCGGACAAGGCGGCGCAGAGAGCGGTTTCACGCTTTGTCAGCACCGGACGTTTTGTTGATCCGAATTATGTTCTGAGCGTAGGCTGGAAGCCGAGCGAAGTATATGAACTGTTGAAACAAGAAGGAGGCTTTGATAGCTATGTCAAATACTCAAACGACGTCCCATACGGATCTCCCGCAAAACTTATTGAACGAATCGGGCAAGACTCGATACAAGATGGGGGAATGGGAGGATATGGAGGAGGATTACGCTCTTTTGGGACTGATGCGAGCAAAGAAGCGTTTGCAGGAAGAGGGAAAGTGGCCCCCTATCCAGAAGAAGTAATTCAGCAAGAGAACTTTGTTCTCCAGTCTGATGCAATCCCCCTGCGGGCAGACGGCAGCGCTTCGGTCTCTGCACCTGCCGATTCTGGCACGCCGTCATCCGTTGGTGCGCTGGAATCGAATCCCGCACGGTACAGCAATATGCAGAACACCTATGGGACGATTGCGCCGGGCGAAAATCCTTCCCGTGTGGTGGATGTGCCGACCGTCACAAACGGCTCTGATTGCGCGGGCCGGTCTTCCCGATGCCGGAAACGATAAAGCCGGGCAGAAAGCGCAATCAGGCAAACGCTTGTGACCCGTGCATTCTTTTATGCGCGGCGCGCAATATCACGGCCAATCCGGCAGACCAACTAAAGACCGGGTCCATATACCGCCGGTAAATGTTAAAATATTTCAAACGCTTATAATCCTTCCGCCTATGCGGAGGGATTTTCATTTTGTTCCTGCTTCTTTCCCGCAGCGCCGCACAAGAAAATTTCACCCTTTCAAGATTGATTTCCGGCAGGTGATTTGTTATTCTGAAGTTATCTATCGGGATGGGGGCTGTTTTGGAATGTCGATGCGATTGGATCGAAAGATCATCTGTCTGCTGCTCGCCGGCGCCGTCGCCGTGACGGCGGGTTTTGGGGCGGTTTATGCCGCGGACCGCAGCGACGAGGTCGCCGCGCTGCAGCAGCAGCTCGAGCAGATTCGCCAGCAGCTCTCCGCCCTCGGCGACACGGTCGAGAACGCGCAGGACCGCAAGGACGCGCTTGAGGAGCAGAGTGAGCTGCTCGAGCAGCAGATTGCCCTGCTGCTCGACGACATCGACGCCACCAGAACGGCGGTCGCCGAGGCACAGCAGAAGGTCGACCAAAAGCAGCAGGAGATCAATGACACCGACGAGCTGTTTCAGGAGCGGCTGCGGGCCATGCAGGTGACCCACACCTCCGGCATCCTCTCCACCCTGCTGGGCGCGAACAGCGTTGACCAGCTGCTCGCCGTCTCGACCACCCTGTCCCGGATCTCGGCGGCGGATACCGCGCTGCTCGAGGAGCTCTCCGGCCAAAAGGCACAGCTGGAAGCGCGTCAGCAGGAGCTGGACGAACAGCTCAACACGCTGGAAGAGCAGCAGATTGCGCTGAACACAAAGCAGGACGAGCTGTCCGCCAGCATTCAGGCGCAGGACTCCGCCATCAGCAAGGCGCAGGCGGATCAGCTTGCCGCACAGAGCGAGTATGAGCAGGTCTACGCCGCCTACCGCGAGGCGGTTGAGGAGACCAACGCGTGGATGTCCACCCATTTTGATCCCGATACCCCCTATACCGGCAGCGGTGTGCTCCTCTGCCCGATTCAGGAGGGATATTACTACATCTCCAGCGGATTCGGCTACCGGTCCGACCCGTTCGGCGGCGGCGCGACCGAATTCCACAACGGCTATGACTTTGCCGGCGGCAGCGGCGCGCTGATGGGCCGTGCAATCCACGCGGCGGAGAGCGGGGTCGTCACCAATGTGGAATACCGCCAGACCGGCTACGGCTTGAAGGTCGTCATCGACCACGGCGGCGGGCTGACCACCCTGTACGGCCACTGCAGCGCGATCTATGTGACGGTCGGGCAGTATGTCAGCCGGGGCGATGTGATCGCCGCAGTCGGCAATTCCGGCAACTCCACCGCCGCACATCTGCATTTCTCGGTCTTTCTCAACGGCGTCGCGCAGGACCCGGGGATTTATCTGGGCTGAGCGATACCGCAGCCCGCACTTTTAAGTGAGAGTACTTTTCACCCTTCCTTTTTTGTCTTTCCCCCGCACAGTGATTGACCTTTGGCGTCTGCTTTGCCCTGCCCCTGCGGGCATAAAAAAGCCCGCTCCTTCGCTTTTTGCAAAGGGGCGGGCTTTTTATGCTGCCGTTATCCGGGCAGCCCGCGCGGCAAAGGTCACGCCTTTGCCTCATTCGGCATTGCCGGGCGGTATTTGTGGTAGACATAGAGGGAGAGCATCACGGTCAGGCTGTCCGCGGTGACCTGCGCCCAGACGATGCCGAACATCCCGACCAGCGCATTGAGCAAAAAGAGCATCGGGATATTGAACACCAGCCAGCGGGTCACCCCGAGGAAGAGCGAGAACTTGCCCTTGCCGAACGCCTGGAACAGGTAGACGGTGAAGAAGCTGAGGAACATCAGCGGGGTGGCCAGCACCCGGATGCGCAAAAACTGGGTGGCCAGCTCGACCGTCTGCGGGTCCGAGATGAACAGATGCGCGAACTGGACGGCGAACAGCTCATACAGCAGGATGCTGACCGCGGCGATACCGAGGCCCAGACGACGGGAGAGGCGGACGGTATCCTCCATCCGCTTTTTGTCGCCGGAGGAATAGTTGTAGGCGACCAGCGGCATCATGCCCTGACAGATGCCGATGCCGACATTCAGCGGGAACCGCTCCACCTTGAGCACGATGCCGATGGCGGCCAGCGCCAGATCGTGGTAGGAGACCATCAGCTTATCGATGATGACATAGTCGAGGTCGAACAGGAAGGTGGTGACCGCCGACGGGATCCCGACACCGAAGATGGCGATGATGCTTCCCCGGCTGGGCAGCCCCACCCGCGGGGAGAAGGTGACCACCGAGTCCTTGCCCATCCGCAGCATCACAACCACAAAGAAGAGGAAGGCGGTGCAGTTGGAAAGGCAGGTCGCGATGCCCGCGCCGAGCACCTCATACCCGTCGGGCAGCAGCACGAACATGAACAGCGGGTCGAGCGCGATGTTCAAAAGTCCGCCCAAGATGATGCCGGCGCTCGCTTCCTTCGAGCGGCCGATGCTCCGAATCAGGTTTGCCAGCACGTTGGAGAGCACCGTCGGGATGCCGCCGACCACGATGACGCACAGCGCATACTGCCGGGCGAATGCGTAGGTGTTCTCCCCCGCGCCGAGCAGCTGCAGCACCGGCCCCATAAACAGGCCGATGCCGCCCGCAAAGACCGCCGCGATCAAAAGCCCCAGATACAGGCAGAAGGCGCTGACCCGCTTTGCCTCCTCCTCACGGGATTGCCCCAGCAGCCGGGCAATCAGCGAGCCGCCGCCGATCCCCGCGAGGCCGGCAAGGCAGAGGGTGATGTTGAAGACCGGCAAAATCAGCGAGGCGCCCGCCACCATGTAGGGGTTGTTGGTCTTGCCCACAAAAAAGGTGTCGGCCCTGTTGTAGATCAATACGATCAGCTGGCTGGTGATTGCGGGGACAACCATCCGCCGCAGCGCGGTCGGCACCGGCAGGTTTCTGAAAATATCCTCCTGCGTGGATCTTTCCTTTGTCTGCATCCCTCTCATTCGACCTTTCTGTCGCTTATTTCAAAAAGCTATCCGTCCCCCTCCGCAAGGGGGGCGGGGCGGCATGAGAAAAGCCCAGCCGACCGGCTGGGCTTTCGAATGGAACGGGTTCCATTCTCATCTGGAGCTACTGGCCGGATTCGAACCGGCGACCTGCTGATTACGAATCAGCTGCTCTACCGACTGAGCCACAGTAGCACATTTTTATCTGCCGCGAAGCTATCCTGCTAAAATGAGGCGAGCATCTGCCGAAAGCGGCAGGGCGCCTGCGGCCCGCATTTTAAACTGAGCAAACGCGACGACTATTATTATACCAATTTTTCACGGATAGTCAAGAAATGCTTTACGAAAACTTTTATTTAGAGTAAAATAAACCCGTATCGGAAAGGAGAGGATCTTTCTATGGCCGTGGAGAGTGTGGCGATCTTCGGCATTACGCTGTGTATTTTGGCCGTTTTTGTGCGGAGCGATAACGCGGACTACGCGATGGCGACGACCCCGCTGCTGATTGTCCCCGCCGCAAACCTGATTGGCTGGCCGATTGCCCAGCTGGTCAACGGGTTCCTGCCCGGCAACCAGCTGTACCTCGTGCGCTGCTTTGCCGACGTGCTCGGCGTCGCGGCTGCCTGCGCGCTGATCGTCCTTTTTTCGGGCAAGATCAAAAACCGCAAGAAAAAACAGCTCTATATCTGGATGTGCTCCTTTTACTGCATCGTGCTCAGCTGCGTTTTCATCTACAACCTCTTCCCCAAGATGTGACGCCGCCGTGCCGCCGTCCCCTTCCAAACAAAAGCAATGCCCGCCGACCGGTAATCCCGGCAGCGGGCTTTTTTGCTGCTTTCGCGGTTTTGATGCGCCAAATCCGCTTACTTTGCGGCGAGGGCTTCCTCCAGCGCAAAGGCAATCTGCTCGGGGCAGGAGGTCTGCTTGTTGCCGCACTTGACCCCCTTCATCCGGGCAATCGCGTCCTCCGCCTTCATCCCCTTGAGCAGCTGGCGGATCCCCTTCAGGTTGCCGTCGCAGCCGCCGATGATCACGACGTCCTCGATGACCCCGTCCGGGCTGAGAAAAACTTCGGTGCTGCGGGAACAGGTGCCCACATTCTTGCGCAGATAGCTCATTATCCTGCATCCTCCCGTTTTTTGTTAAAGTTGGATTTTCAAACCCACGGCCCTATCATACCACAGAATTCTACAAAAAACGAGGGGTTTTCCCCCTCGTTTTGCAAAAGACATTCCGGATGCGCCCTCATCCCCGGCTGAGGACGACAAGGCAGCTGCCGGTCGGGATATAGCTGACCATCGCGGTCGCCCGCGCCCCGATTACCCGCATCCGGTTAAAGATCTCCTGCGTGTAGTCGTTCGCGGCATAGTCGATCCGCAGCTCAACCCCGACAAGGTCCTCCCCAAGCTGCGCGCAGGCCGCGGAGAGCAGCCGCTCCAGCTCCCCGCGGGAGGAGGCGACCGCGCCGGTCTGGGTGTAATAGTCGCAGGCCGGGCCGGTGCGCTGGGGATATTGGAACATCGGGCTGAACCGATGCGCCAAGAGCATCTGCTCATACGGCAGGTTATAGTAGCGGTGCAGCACCTCTGGTGGGATTGGGGTCATCCCCTCCCCCGGCGTCTGCATCGTGACCCAGTTTCCCTCGTCGTCGAGATACTGGTCCCCGTTGTCATCCCAGGTCGGGTCGCAGTAATAGTAATCCTCCCCGATCCTGACCATGTTCCAGGCGTGGTTTTCCTGATAGTCCCCCGTCGGCGCGGCATCCTGCTGGGACATCCCGATCACCGTCGCGCAGGGAATCCCCGCATAGCTGCACAGCAGCTGGTAGGCGTATGCGTACCCGTCGCAGACCGCAAGGCGGTCCACCAGCGCGCCGTAGACGGTGTGGGGCATATTTTTCCACAGCGAGCCGCCCTCCGCCTGCGCCGACTGACCGGTCTGCGCCGTCTCGCGGTCATAGGTCACCCGCTCAATCAGCAGGTCGTAGATAGCCAGCTGGCGGCTGAGCGGGTCCTCGATCCCCGCCACCTGTCCCAAGAGGTCGGACAGCGCGCGGTAGACCGCCTGCTGCGCCGCGCCAAAGTCATAATCCTCCCCCGTCGGGGCGATCTCCACCGCAAGCATCGTCCCCTCGTTGGTGGAGTAATAGGTGCAGTTGTACCTGCTGCACCGGGTTAAAAACTGCGGATAATCATACTGCAGCGCGCTCATCGCCCGAAAGACCTGATCCCGGGTGAAGCTGCCCTTGATATAGACCGAATCCTCCTCGCCGTCGATCAAAAACTGCAGGTAGGCGCGGTAAATCTGCTGTTCCTCCGGCTCCTCCAGCTGCTGGTAGTAAAAGTCGAGGAGCACCGGCTCAAAGGACGTCTGGATATTGGGGTCCCGATAGGGCAGCTCCGCCAGCGGGGCATCGGGGAGCCGCGCGTTGGCAAACTCCTGCAGTGAGCCGATGACCCCACTGCAGCCGGTCAGCAGCAGACAGGCCGCGACAAATCCCGCAATGGCTGATACCAGCCGCTTTCTCATCCGATCCCCCCTCTCCGTTTCCAGTCCGCCGGCAAAGCCGCCGGCAGCGCCTTTTCAGTATAACACAACAGGCCGTGTTTTTTCAAAACACGGCCCGCTGTCTTGGTGTCGTATCTGCCGCAGCGCTGCGGCTGCGGGCTTCTGCCGCCGGATGTTGGGCGACAAGCCGGCTTACAGTTTTTCCTCCACCCGGATCGCGCCGTAGTTGCGCACGCTCAGCACATAGCAGCTGCCCTTGCCGAACGCGGACTCCATCGTGCCGATGTACTGCTCCAGACGGTCGGCGGGGACGAAGGCCTGAATCGTGCCGGCAAATCCGCCGCCCTGCAGCCGCCACGCGCCCGCGCCCTCAAGGACGTGCTGGCTGAGCGCCACGCCGACCGCAACCCCCTGTTCCTGCGGGTGCTTGATGCTGTAAGCGTTCTGGTTGTACTCAAACGAGGAGTGGCCGCCGTCGATAATCAGCTTTTTGAACCGCTCGATGTCCCCGGCCTTGACCGCGTCCCGCAGCGCGACGGCGCGGCGGCACTCGGCGAAGAAGTGGATCGCGCGCAGCACCGCGCGGTCGCCCACCGACTCGCGCACCCGGGCAATCTCACCGAAGAACCGCCCCTCCTCCACCTCGCGCAGCACCTTTTTGCCGAAGAGGCCGGCCACCTGCTCCATCTCGGAGCGGATCGCCGCGTAATCGTCGGTCAGGTCCGCATGGCTGCCCTTGGTGTCGGTGATGCACAGCGAAAGCCCATAGCTGGACAGGTCAAAGGCGACCTCCTCCACCACCGGCGCGTTGGGGTCGGCAAAGTCGATGGTGATCGCGCTGCCGACGCTGCTGGCGGTCTGGTCCATCAGCCCGCTGGGCTTGCCGAAATAGACATTCTCCGCGTACTGGCTGATCTGGGCGATCTCGACCGGCGTGAAGCGGAAGTTGTTGAACTCGCCGTTGAAGATCGCGCCGATCACCACCTCGAACGCCGCCGAGGAGGACAGGCCGCTGCCGCGCAGCACGTCGCTGGTGGTATAGGCGTCAAAGCCCTCCGCCTTGCCGCCGAGCTGGCATATCCGCGCCGCGACGCCCCGGATCAGGGAGCTGCTGCGGCCAAACTCCCGCTCGTTGACCTCGCTCTGTGCAAGGTCGACCACGTCGGCATCCCGGAACCCGTGGGACTTGACCCGGACGATCGAGGAATTGTTCTGGGAAACCACCGCGATGATGTCCAGATTGACCGCGGCGGCCATGACGATGCCGTTGTTGTGGTCGGTGTGGTTGCCGCCGATCTCGGTGCGGCCGGGGGCGGAATAGAGGGACACCTCCCGGTCGACGCCGTACAGGGTCTCAAACCGCTTGATTGCGGCGACATACCGCTCGCGCTGGTGCGCAACCCCCGCCTCGTCCGCGTTGTACAGCGCGCGGAAGCTATCGTCATAGGCGCCCTCTTCGATCTTGCCGATCAGTTGGCTTGTCTTCAGCATGATGCCTTCACCTCATTGATTTTTTCCTTTGTTTTTCGGCCCGGCGGCCGAATCCATTTGCTTATTTTCATTATAGCAAACCGGCGCTGCACAGTAAACGGATTTATTTGTGATATAAAATGGACTTTTGTTGAGTCATCTGGTACAATAATTTTAATTCTAACTTTTCTGACATACCGAGGGGGGAGCAGGGATGTCAAACATCTATAAACAGAGCTTTAAGCAGACACAGACAAACAATATTGAGCTTTCCATCTACAACTGCGGCCTGCAAAGCTGCGAGAAGGGGTATTCCTGGGGGCCCGGCGTCAGGGACCACTATCTCATTCACTATGTTGCAAACGGGAAGGGCACCTATCTCGTCAACGGCGTCACCTATGAGGTCAAGAGCGGGGACGTCTTTCTCGCAAAGCCCTCCCAGCTGATCAGCTACACCGCCGACCAGGAGGACCCATGGGAATATTACTGGGTGGGCTTCAACGGCTCCAACGCGAACAAGCTCGCGCTGCAGCTGCCGTTTTCCGCTGACCGGCCGGTCCACACCTGCAAAAACCCCGAGCAGATCAAGAACACCCTGTTCAACATCTTTCTCTTCCGCGGGCCGGAGAATTACAGCGAGGCGCTGATGGTCGGCTACCTGTATATCTTTCTCGCCGAGCTAATGAAGGAGAACAGCCACACCGAGAGCCGCGCGCAGTCCAACAGCAGCGTCTATGTCACCAACGCGATCAAGTTCATCCAGTTCAACTACTCCCACGAGATCACAATTGACGACATCGCCAAGGCGGTGGGCATCTCCCGCAGCCACCTCTACCGGGTCTTTATGAGCAATATCGGCGAATCCCCGATCGATTATCTGACCAACTACCGGATCAACGAGGCCTGTTACCTGCTCAAGCGGGGCAACCTCTCGATTGCCGAGATTGCGACCTCGGTCGGCTTCTTCGACCAGTTCTATTTTTCCCGTGTCTTCAAAAAGAGCAAGGGGGTCCCCCCGAGCAGATACCTTTCCAGCAGGGAGGCGACGCAGACGTGAGGATTTCCCCGGCAATTTATTCAAAACTGCAAAAAGGCCGCGCTGCCCTTCTCGCCGCGGCCCTTTTGCTCTGCACCCTGACCGGCTGCGGCGGCTCCGGCGCCCTCGCGCTGCCCCAAAGCCCCCGCCTCGCGGTGGTTGACGCCGGCGGCGGCTCCGGCGAGGTCCAGATGCCGGACGTCTCCTCGCTGCTCACCGCCGCAGAGGAGCTCGGGCTGGATGCCTTGCAGGGCGAGGCGGATCCCGAATCGCTCGCTCTCCTCGCAGAGGAGGAGGGCATCACGGCCGCGGCAATTCTCATCTCCCGGCCGCAGCAGGCCGAGGCGTATATCACCGCCGCCGGAGAGCTTGGCCTCCCGCTGATTTTCCTCGGCGCGCGCCCTGCCGACAGCGCGATGGAAAGCTATGACAAGTGCTGGTATCTCGGCACCAACCCCGAGGGCGAGGGGGAGCAGCTCGGTGAGGCGCTGTTTGACTTTTGGCTCGGCGGGCAGATTGCCGACCGCAGCGCAAACAAGCTGCTGGACGTCCTTGTAGTGACCTCCGGCAGCGAGACGGACAGCCGCGCCGACGCGGTGCTGCGGATCTTTGAGAACTACGGCGTCTACGGCGCCGATCCCGTTTTTCTGCCGATTGACACCGGCGCCGGGGAGGATCCCGCCGCGATGGTCGGCGCGCAGCTGACCCTCTCCGGCGGGGCGGATCTCGTTCTTGTCACCGACCCGTCGCTCGTCCCACAGCTGCTCGATGCCTGCGCCGCGGCCGGTGTCCCCATGGCGGTCTTTGGCGAACCGGAAGAGGCCGCGGCGCTGCTGGACGGCGGGACACTGCTCGCCTGCAGCAGCTTTGATGCCCAGTCTGCCGCCGCGCTGACCGTGTCGTTTGCCGACAATGTCTCCCGCGGGCGGGACGCCACCGACGGCACCGGCCAACGGCTGGACGAACAGCGCTGCGCGCTGCTGCCGGTCGAGGTCAAAACGACGGATGCGGGCGCGGCCGCCGCGCCGG
>CALXBJ010000148.1 GCA_944386515.1 uncultured Pygmaiobacter sp. | reverse complement strand
CCGATTATGGATAAAAAAAGGGGAGAAATCAGATGAAAGAATGTATCGCCATGCTGCTTGCCGGCGGACAGGGTTCTCGGCTCTATGCTCTGACCCAAAAGTTGGCAAAACCCGCCGTCCCGTTCGGCGGCAAGTACCGCATCATCGACTTTCCGCTGTCCAACTGTGTCAACTCGGGAATCGACACAGTTGGCATCCTGACCCAGTATCAGCCGCTGGTGCTCAATGAGTACATCGGCAACGGCCAGCCGTGGGACCTCGACCGCCTGTACGGCGGCGTCCATGTCCTGCCGCCCTATCAGAAGGCGAGCGGCAGCGACTGGTACAAGGGCACGGCCAACGCCATCTATCAGAACATCAACTTTATCGACCGGTATGACCCCGAGTATGTGCTGATCCTTTCCGGCGACCACATCTACAAGATGGACTATTCCAAGATGCTCGCCTATCACAAGGAGCAGAATGCCGACTGCACCATCGCGGTGCTGGAGGTACCCTGGGAGGAGGCCAGCCGCTTTGGCATCATGACCGCCGACGAGAACGGCGTCATCACCAAGTTTGAGGAGAAGCCCAAGGAGCCGGAATCCAACCTCGCCTCGATGGGCATCTACATCTTCACCTGGAAGAAGCTGCGGGAGTATCTGGAGCGGGACGAGGCCGACAAGTCCAGCGACAACGACTTCGGCAAGAACATCATCCCCACCATGCTGAACGACAAGCAGCGGATGTGCGCCTACCCGTTTGAGGGCTATTGGAAGGACGTGGGCACCATCGACAGCCTTTGGGAGGCCAACATGGACCTGCTTAACCCCAATGTCCCGCTGGATGTCTGGGATGAGAGCGGGAAGATCTATTCCCGCACCGCTGGCCAGCCGCCGCACCACATCGCCCCGATGGCGCACGTGGAGAACTCGATGATCACCGAGGGCTGCGAGGTCGAGGGTGAGGTTGATTTCAGCGTCCTGTTCTCGAATGTCAAGGTCCACGCCGGCGCGGTGGTGCGCGACTCGATCGTGATGCCCGGCTGCGTCATCGAGGAGGGCGCGCAGGTCCACTATGCAATCCTTGCGGAGAACGTGGTGGTCAAGAAGGGCGCCATCGTCGGCGCGCGTCCCGAGCACATGGAGGATATGTCCAAATGGGGCGTCGCAGTTGTCGGCGCCGATGTGACGGTCGGGGCCGGGGCCAAGGTAGGGCCCAAGGCCATGATCTCTGAAGATGTCAAGGAGGTGCTGTGAAATGGTCAACCTGACTGCGATGGGGATCATCTTCGCTAATATGCATGATTCTGTTATCCCCGAACTGACGGATCACCGCACCATGGCCAGTGTTCCCTTTGCCAGCCGGTACCGTCTGATCGACTTTGTTCTGAGCGGCATGACCCAAGCCGGTGTCCAGAATGTCGGCGTTATCGTCAAGAGCAACTATCAGAGCCTGCTGGACCATCTGGGCAGCGGCCGTGAGTGGGATCTGGCCCGCAAGCGCGGCGGCCTGACCATCTTCCCGCCCAGCGCGGATTCCGGCTATAGCTACCACGGCCGCATCGGTGCGCTGAAGGGGATCCTGCCCTACATTGAGGACGCCAAGGAGAAATATGTCGTCTTGGCCGACTGCGACGTCGTCTGCGATCTGGATTACACCGCGCTGATCGAGCGGCACATCTCCAGCGGCGCCGAGGTCACCATCGCCTATGCGAAGGAGAAGATGACCCCCGCTCTGGCCAAGAACAACGTCTCGCTCTTGCTTGCCCCCTCCGGCCGGGTGCGCGAGCTGCTGATCAATGACCCGCAGACCGGCAAGCGCAACCTCTCGATGGGGATCATGGTCATCGGGCGCGAGCAGCTGGTCGACATCGTCCGCACCGGCTATGCCCGCGGCATGGTCAAGTTCGAGCAGGATATCCTCGCCAAGAACCTCGAGACCATGAAGGTCTACGGCTATGAGTACACCGGCTACCGCAGCCGCATCTCGGACATGGCCAGCTATTTCGAGGCGAATATGCAGCTGCTGTATCTGGAAAACCTCAACCGTCTCTTCCCCGAGGAGCGGCCGGTCTACACCAAGGTCCGCGACGAGGCCCCGGTGCGGTATGCGCTGGGCTGCAAGGTGAAGAACTGCACCGTCGCAGACGGCTGTATCATCGAGGGCGAGATCGAGAACTGCGTCGTCTTCCGCGGTGTGCACATCGGTAAAGACGCGGTCGTGAAGAACTGCGTGCTGATGCAGAACACCAAGGTCGCCTCCGGCGTCCGGATGGACTATGTCATCACCGACAAGGATGTCCAGATCAGTGAGGGCCAGTACCTCGGCGGAACCAAGAACTTCCAGGTCTTTGTCAAGAAAGGGACCACCGTTTAAAGGGTCCAGCGCGCGCCGCGGTGGGAGCTTCCCCCTCGGCGCGCAGATTTCAAAGGAGGGAAACCGATAATATGAATATCCTCTACTGCTCCAGTGAGGCGCTGCCCTTTGCGATGAGCGGCGGCCTTGGCGATGTCGCCGGCAGCCTGCCCCAAGCACTGGTCCAATCGGGCATCAACTGCGCGGTCGTCATGCCGCTGTACGGCGATATCCGGCAGGACCTGCGGGACAAGATGACCTATCTGACCAACTTCACCGTCCCGGTGGGCTGGCGCAACCAGTACTGCGGCGTCTTTTCGGCCGAGGTGTCCGGCGTGACCTATTACCTGCTGGACAATGAGTACTACTTCAAGCGCAAGGGGCTGTACGGCTTCTATGACGACGGCGAGCGGTTCGCCTTCTTCTCCCGTGCGATCCTCGAGATGCTGCAGCACATCGATTTTGCGCCGGACATCATCCACACCAACGACTGGCAGACCGCGCTGGTCTGCGTCTATCTGAACCTGTACTACCGGCATCTGGAGAAATTCTCCCGGATCAAGACCGCGTTCACCATCCACAACATCCAGTATCAGGGCAAATACGGCCTTGAGCTGCTGGAGGATGTCCTCTCGATCGGGCCGGAGAACGCGCATCTGGTGGAATACGACGGCTGCGTCAACTACATGAAGGGCGCTATCGAGTGCGCCGACAAGGTGACCACCGTCTCCCCCACCTATGCCTATGAGATCATGGATCCCTGGTTCTCCCACGGGCTGGACGGGCTGCTGCGGGAAAAGGCTTACAAGACCTGCGGCATCCTCAACGGCATCGACGTGGTCACCTACGACCCCGCCACCGATCCGCTGATTGCCTATCACTTCGACAAGGACAGCTTTGAGACCGGCAAGCCCCAATGCAAGGACGACCTGCGGAACATCTTCCATCTGGAGAAGAACGACCAGCCGATCATCGGCATGGTCACCCGTCTGGTCAGCCACAAGGGGTTGGATCTGGTCCGCCATGTCGCGGAGTACATCATCCTCTCCGGCATCCAGTTCGTCATCGTCGGCAACGGCGACTATATGTATGAGAGCTTCTTCAACGAGCTTGCGGCCAAGTATCCCGGCCGGGTCGGGGTCTACATCGGCTTTAATCCCGAGCTGGCGCACAAGGTCTACGCCGGCGCCGATATGTTCCTGATGCCCTCGAAGTCCGAGCCCTGCGGCCTCGCCCAGATGGTGGCGCTGCGGTACGGCACCATCCCCATCGTGCGGGAGACCGGCGGCTTGAAGGATTCGATCAGCGACTCCGGCGACGGGGTTGGCAACGGGTTTGTCTTCCGCAACTACAACGCCCATGATATGCTGGATTCCTGCCTGCGCGCAAAGGCCGGCTACGACTTCCCGCAGGGCTGGAAGACGCTGGTCCGCCGCGCCATGAACTGCGATTACAGCTGGAGGAGCAGCGCAAACTCCTATATCGGTCTGTACAATGAGATGGTAAATCTCTGGTAATCTCTTTTCCGCCCTCTCAAAGAAAGGCCCGCCGCTGCGGCGGGCCTTTCTTTTTTCCGTCTGTCCCTTATCCCGAAAACAGGATATAAAAAAACCGTCCCGCGCGCCGTTTCAAAATGCAGCGCGCGGGACGGTTTTCATTTTTTACGGCAAGAGAGCGCTCGCTTTTACAGGTTCGACAGGATATACATCGCCACAAACAGGACCGAGAGGATGTACATCAGCACCGGGACCTCTTTTGCCTTGCCGCGGAAGAGCTTGATGACAACCCAGCTGATAAAGCCGAAGCCGATGCCGTCGGTGATAGAATAGGCAAACGGCATCATCGCGATGGTCAAAAAGCAGGGCATCGCAATCTCAAAATCGCCCCAATCGATCCGGGCGGCGGCCTTGAGCATCAGGATGCCGACGATAATCAGCGCGGGCGCGGTGGCGGCGCTGGGGATGATGCCGGCGACCGGCGCGAGCACACAGGAAGCGAGGAAGCAGAGGCTGACCACCATGCTGGACAGGCCGGTGCGGGCGCCCTCGCTGATGCCGGTGGAGGACTCGACAAAGGTGGTGACGGTGGAGGTGCCCATGCAGGCGCCCACGCAGGTGGCCAGCGCATCCGCGACCAGCGCGCGGTCACCGCGCGGCAGCTCGCCGTTTTCGTCCAGCATCCCGGCGTTGCCGGCGGTGCCGATCAGGGTGCCGACGGTGTCAAACATATCGCAGATCGAGAAGGTGATGATTGCGGTCACAAGCGGCAGGACGCCCATGCCCAGCAGGCCGGGAAAGTCCATCTTCAGGAAGGTCGGCGCGAGGGAAAAGCTGCTGAGGGTGATTTCCTCCGGCATGACGGTCAACCCCATCGGGATGCCGATCACGGTGGTGATGAGGATGCCGATCAGCATTGCCGCCTTGACGCCGCAGGCCATTAAAATACCGGTGACCAACAGCCCGATCAGTGCGAGCAGCGGTGCACCGGATGTAATTTTGCCCAGATCCAGCAGGTTATCGCTTGCGACGACAATCCCGGCATTCAGCAGGCCGACCAGCGCGATAAAGAGGCCAATACCTGCACTGATAGCGCTCTTGAGGGGCGCGGGGATCGCATTGATAACCTGCTTGCGCAGCGGGGAAACGGTGATGGCGAGGAACAGGAGGCCGGAGATGAAGACAATGGCCAGCGCCTGCTGTCAGGTATACCCCATCCCGAAGCAGACGGTGAAGGTAAAGAAGGCGTTCAGCCCCATGCCGGGCGCCTGCGCAAAGGGAACGTTTGCCAGCAGTGCCGTCAGCGCCGTACCGATGGCCGCCGAGGTACAGGTCGCCAGCATGACCGCATTGAAATCCATCCCCGCCTGCGAGAGGAAGTTCGGGTTGACAAAGATGATGTAGGCCATAGCAAAGAAGGTGGTCAATCCACCGGCGACTTCCCTGCCGACCGTCGTGTTGTTCTCCCTCAGCTTAAACAGTTTCTCCATGAACAAGACCCTCCATCGGTTGCGGCGCACGCGCCATTTATTGCAAGGGGAGCGGGAACAGGCTTCCCGGCCCCTCTCGAACCAAATGACAAAGGGGATGGCCGATGTCCGGTCATCCCCCGTTTCCGAAAAAAGAAAAAACGAAAGAAAGGGCGCAGCGTTTTTGCAGGCCCTCTTCATTTTTCCAATAGTCGCGCCTTTTACGGCGGCGCGGTAGAAACTCTGGATCCGTATCATCCACATTATATTGGCTTATTCAATTTGCGCTGAGGAAAGGCGATTGTTCACCTTTTCTTCACAATTTCATTCTATTGCTTTTTTAACCCAAAGACAAGCCGCAGTTTTCTACAAACTTCTCTCAAGAAAAATCGCCAAATTACAACAAGTTGCATTGTTCATTCTGCTGTTTTCAGAGAACCGAAAGCAGAATTGTCTTTTGTTCTTATCTGGGGTACAATAAAAAACAAGCCCGCGCCGTTTGCCGGCGGCGCGGAAAATCGCTTTCGAGGGGGGGGATTGCTTTGGATGCCGAGAGATTTCAAATGCTGTGTCTGCAAGGCCATCCCGCCGACGGGGGGATCGGCACCCTGCGGGAGAAATCCCTTCACCGGATTTTAAAGCTGTATTTTGAACCTGACCCCGCGCTGCGGGAACAGCCCTTCGGCGGCTTTGTCGCGGATATTCTTCACCCGGACGAGGTCATTGAGATTCAGACCCGCAGCTATTTTTCACTGCGTAAAAAGCTGGAGCTGCTGCTCCCGCTGCGGCCGGTACGGGTGGTCTGCCCCCTCGCCGCCGCGAAATGGATTATCTGGGTGGACCCCGAAACCGGCGCCCTCTCCCCGCGCCGCCGCTCCCCAAAACAGGGTGGATATCTTGACGCCTTTTATGAGCTGATCCACATCGCGCCGCTGCTGGGGCATCCCGGGCTGACGGTGCACTTTTTGCTGCTCGACGTCGAGGAGTACCGTCTGCCCGGCAAGGGCGGCCGGCGGAGCGGCCGCGGCATCCGACGGGAGGAGCTGATCCCGCTGTCTCTGGCAGGCGAATGGGTCGCCCACAGTGCGGCGGATTACGCGGCGCTGCTGCCCCCGGCATTAAAGGACCCCTTCACCGCAGCGGACCTGCACCGGATTTCCGGGCGCAGCGAGACCCTTTGCCGCCGCGCAATCTACACCTTAACACAGGCCGGCGCGCTGCGCCGCACCGGCAAGCAGGGGCGCGCATTCCTCTATGAGCGGATCCCTGACCAGCGTCCCTCTTCCGCCTCTTGCGAAGGAGGCGCGGATGTGATACCCTTGAAGGGAAATCAGCGATCAAAGAGCCGGTCGGCTATGCCGGCCGCAAAACAGGAGGGATCGGGTTGAAAGAACTTTCTGCCGCGCAGATCACCGCCGCCGTGCGGGAGCTCTGCATCGAGGCGAACTACCGTCTGCCCGCAGACGTGACCGACTGCCTGCGCGCCTGCCATGCGGCCGAGCGCTGGCCGGTTGCAAAGGAGATTCTCGGGAACATTCTGGACAATATCTCCGTTGCCGCCGAGGGGGATTACCCGCTGTGTCAGGACACCGGCCTCGCCTGTGTCTTTATCCGGTTGGGGCAGGACGTCCACATCACCGGCGACCTTGCGTCAGCCGTGGATGAGGGGGTCCGTCAGGGATACCGGGACGGCTATCTGCGCGCCAGCGCGGTGGCCGACCCGCTGCGCCGGGTGAATACCGGGGACAACACCCCCGCGCTGCTCACCGTCACGCTGACCAGCGGGGATGCGTGTGAAATCACCGTTGCGCCCAAGGGCTTTGGCAGTGAAAACATGGGTGCGCTGAAGATGCTGCGTCCCAGCGACGGCCGGGACGGGGTAAAAAACTTCGTGCTGGAGACCGTCAAGGCCGCCGGGCCGAACCCCTGTCCGCCCATTGTGGTCGGTGTCGGGGTGGGCGGCAGCTTTGACAAGGTGGCCCTCTGCGCCAAGCAGGCGCTGCTGCGCCCGCTCGGGCAGCATCATCCCGACCCTTTCTGGGCCGAGATGGAGCAGGAACTGCTTGAGGAGATCAATGCGCTGGGCATCGGGCCGCAGGGGTTCGGCGGCCGCACCACCGCGCTGTCGGTCGCGATTGAGACAATGCCCACCCACATCACCGCGCTGCCGGTTGCAGTCAACATCAACTGTCATGTCTCCCGCCATGCGCGGCGGGTTCTGTAAAGGAGGCGCGGCGAAATGATTGAGATCACAACCCCCTTCACCACCCAGCAGGCGGACGCACTGCGCGCAGGCGACAGCGTTCTTTTTACCGGCACCCTTTATACCGCGCGGGACGCCGCCCATGCAAGGCTGTGTCAGGCGCTCGCAGAGGGACGGCCGCTGCCCTTTGACCCCACCGACGCGGTGATTTACTATGTCGGCCCCACCCCGCCGCGTCCGGGCAAGGTGATCGGCAGCGCCGGCCCCACCACCAGCTACCGGATGGACGCCTACTCCCCCGCGCTGCTTGATCGCGGCCTGCGCGGCATGGTCGGCAAGGGGCTGCGCGGGGAGGCGGTGGTCGAGGCGATGCGGCGCAACCATGCGGTCTATTTCGGTGCAGTGGGAGGCACCGGCGCGCTGATCGGCAGGGCCATCCGCAGCGCCGAGGTCATCGCATACGAGGACCTCGGCACCGAGGCCATCCGCCGGCTGACGGTGGAAAAGCTGCCCCTCACCGTCGTCATCGATACGCAGGGCAACAACCTGTATGAGATCGGCCCCCGCCGGTATCTTGAGACCGCTCGAGCCGAAACGGCACGGTGAGAGAGATTCAGCGCCGCCTATTTCTGCTTTGTAACAAAATCGCCTTTTTCTGTGCGATCCCCCTTTTCCCAAAAGGGGTTTTGCTCAGATGCGGGAATCCTTAAAAGCAACACCGCATCTTTTACCGTGCAGCCCATGCGCAGCAAAAACCCCAAAAAGGGGCCGGTCCTTCATTGGGCCGGCCCCCTTTGGTTTTTTGCTTATAAGCTCAAGCTTCGGTCAATGCCTGTACCCGAGGCTCATGAATACCGTGCTGAAATTCCGCCTTCATAAAAGTGTTCAGCATCTCCCATGCCAATTCGCGTCCCACCGTCCGGCCGCCAAAGGTCACGATATTCGCGTTGTTGTGTTCCTTTGCCATTCTGGCAGAAAAACAGTCGGTGCAGAGTGCCGCGCGGATCCCGTGGATCTTGTTTGCCGCAATTGAAACCCCGATGCCGGTGCCGCAGCAGAGGATACCGAATTCATAGGTCTGCGGGTTTGCGGCAACCTCCTGCGCAACCCGGAACGCAATCTGCGGGTACTCGACGGGATCCGGTGTGTAGCATCCAAAATCCTCTACCTCTCTGCCCATTTCCTGCAGGCGGAGCCGAAGGATCTCCTTCAGTTCAAACCCACCGTGATCACAGCCAATCGCAATCTTTTTCATCCCTTGCCTCCCAAAAGCTGTTCCGTGTATTTTGTCCCATGCTTGGCCGCGCAGACCGCGCGAAAGGCAGCTGTGCGCGCCCCAAGCTCTCCCTGACGATCAAGAGAGCCAAACACCCCCGAAACCAACAAATCCGCTCCATTCTCCACCAGAGCCGATGCGTTGTCCCAGCCGACGCCGCCGTCTACTTCCAGCAGCAGCGGATGGTTTCGTTCCTCGCGCATCCGGTCGAGCGCAGCCAGTTTCTTGAGGATCTCAGGGCGAAATTTCTGCCCTGAAAAACCCGGCTGGACAAACATCACCAGTAGATAATCCAGACGGTCCAGCCAGGGAAGAATATCCTCGGCCTCATCCCCGGGTGAGAGTGCCAGACCCTTGTGGATTTTGCGGCTTTCCAGGCCATCCAAAAACGCCCCGATATCCCCACAGCTGTCCAGATGGGTGCAGGCCATCTCCACCCCGCAGGACTCCAAACGGTCAAGATAATCCAAGGGGTTTGTCACCATCAGGTGCACATCCACCGGCGTGCGGGACACTTTCCGGATTGCAGCTAAAATATCGAGATTGAAGCAGAGGTTTGGGACATAGTGCCCGTCCATGATGTCGATATGGTAGGAGTCCACCCCCGCGGCATCCATCACAGCAATCTCTTTTTCAAGGTTCAGCCAATCGGCACACGCAAGCGTAGGTGAAATCATCACAATGCTCCTTTTTCGTCAACGGGTTCCGGAGATCTTGGAGTACGGCTGGCCCAGTGCAGCAGGCGGCTGCCCGCGCTTGCTGTTCTTGCCCGAGGCAAAGACAATGACAAGCAAACTGGCAAGATAGGGAATCATCTGTACAAACTGGGACGGAATCGGTGCATTGGTCGTCTGCACATACAGCTGCAGCGCATCAAAAAACCCGAAAAGCAGTCCCGCAATATAAGACCCACGCAGTGTGTGGCCGCCCAGTGAAATCGCACCCAGCGCCAAGAAACCGCGTCCGGCGATCATGCCGTCCTGAAACAGGTTCATATACCCAATCGAGAGCATCGCTCCGCCGAGACCGCCCAGCGCACCGCTTGTCATGACGCCGATATAGCGGTAGAGGGTCACATTGATGCCGGCGGTATCCGCCGCGCGCGGATGCTCGCCGCAAGCCTGCATATGCAGCCCGATGGGAGATTTGTAGAGAAGGAAGTTGAGCGCAATCAGCACTAAAATCCCAAGATACACCAGCGGCGAGAGCTGGGAAAGGATGCCGCCCACCAGAGGGATATTTGCAAGAATGGGTGTGTTGGAGATCGAGGCCACCTGATTGGAATAACCGATATTTCCAAATACCGCAAACAGGATAATGATGGTAAGGCCCTCCGAGAAGAGGATCAGCGCCTGCGAGCTGACCGCCATCGGCGCACCGCAGGTGTTGACCACAAAGCCGTGAATCAAGCCCATAATAATGCCTGCCAGCATACCGATCAAGACGCCAATCCAGGCATTGTTAAACCAATAAGAGCCGCAGACACCCAGCAGCGCGCCCATTGTCATCTGTGCATCCAGACCGATGTTGTTAATACCGGTCCGCTGGGAAAAGCAGGCGCCCATAGAGGTCACTGCAATCGGCGTGCCCAGACGAAAGGTAGCGACAAACATATATTGCAGAAAACTAAGCATTTTTTCTTAATCTCCTTTCGCTGCGCTTGTTCAGCAGATAGCGGAACAACGGCCCGATGCCGATAAAGATAATCAGCAGGCCCTGAATGACCAGCACAAACTGTGCCGAGATGCCGGTGTTCATCTGCATAAGGGTCGTCCCGTTTTTCATCGCGGCAAAGAGGAACGCCGAGATCAGGATTAAAACGGGATTCTGCCGTCCCAGCATCGCGATTGCAATGCCGAGGCCCATGTAGCCGGGGGCATAGTCTTCCAGCACACGGCCGGTGGTTCCCATCAGTTCCAGTGCCGCGCAAATCCCTGCGAACACCCCGCTGAGCATCATGCCGGCAAACGCCTTTTTCTGCACAGCGATTCCCGCGGAATATGCCGCCGACCGGCTCAACCCGGTCGCCCGCATCTCGTATCCGGTCCGCATTTTGAAGAGAATCACATACAGGCCAACCAGACACAGCAGGGAAACCAAAACGCCGAGGCTGATCTTATACGGCTGCTCAATAAAGTAAGGCAGTTCCGCCGCCTCCCGAATGTTGGGAGAGCCGCCGCTGGTCGGTACGTATCCGGGGAACTTTTGGATGAGATAGTTCACCAGATACTTTCCGATATAGTTCATCATGATGCAGGAAAAAATGATGTTGATATCCCGCTTGATATTCAGCAGCGTGGGTACAAGCGCCCAGAGCATCGCGCCGAGAATCGCCGCAGCAAAGGTTACGGGGATCAGCAGCACCGACGGAAGCGGCAGCATATACCCTGCAAACCCCGCAAAGAGGAACCCCAGCAGGAACTGTCCGTCAAAGCCGATGTTGAAGACACCGCAGCTGTTGCCGGCCGTAATTGCAAGCCCTGCCAGCATAATAGGAGCCATCCGGTTAAGCGTCCCCGCCAGCGCCATGCCGGAGCCAAGGCCACCTTTAAACAGAGAGGCAAACACCTCGATGGGGTTGACCCCGGTGATTGCCACCAGCAGCCCGCTGACGATAAAAGCCAGAATCAGCGCCAAAACCGACGAAGCGGTGTCGGTGAGGCCCTGACGCAGCTTTACTGTATTGATGAACCTGTTTTTCATGCTTCCGCCTCCTGTGCCCCGTCATCCAGCACACCCAGCATATAGCGGCCGATCTGCTGCTTTGTGACGTTTTTATTCGGCAGTGTTTTGATAATGCTGCCGTTGTGGATCACGGCTATCCGGTCGCTCAGCTGCAGGATCTCGTCCAGCTCAAGTGAAAACAGCAAAACACCGCACCCGGCATTGCGCTGCTCAACCACCTTATCGTGCACAAACTCAATCGCGCCCATATCCAGACCGCGTGTAGGCTGTACCACCATGAGCAGGCGCGGACCGGCGCTCACTTCCCGCGCGAGGATGATCTTCTGCTGGTTGCCGCCGGAAAGGGTTCTGGCCGGCACATCCAGCGAGCCACAGCGGATGTCAAAATCCGCCTGTTGCTTTTGTGCGTTTTCGCTGATCGCCTTTTGATTTAAAAACGCCTTCCATTTACACAGGAACTGCGGCCGGTCCTGATATCCCAAAATCAGATTGTCGCGGACCGAATACTTGAGCACCAGACCGTCTTTCAGGCGGTCCTCATAGACGGTGGAAAGCCCCATGTCGCGGATCTGCTTGATGGATTTACCGATGATGTTCTTGCCGTCCAGCAGGATTTCCCCACTGTCGGCACGAGCCTTGCCGCAGATCGCATTGACCAGCTCATCCTGCCCATTTCCATCAATTCCAATCACGCCGAGGATCTCACCGGGATGCACCGAAAGGTTGATGCCGTCCAGTTTTTTGACACCGCCCACCGCCATGCTCACATCCCGCACCGAGAGCACTTCCTCGGTCGTTTTGATCGGCTCGCGGTGACCGCCGCCCAGTTCCACGTCCCGGCCCACCATCAGATGCGCCAGATCTTTTTCATCGGTATCCGAAATCTCCTTGGTGCAGACGACCTTGCCCAGCCGCATGATCGTCACGCGATCCGAGATCCGCATAACCTCTCCCAGCTTGTGGCTGATAAAGACAAGGGTTTTTCCCTGTGCCTTCAGCTTCAGGGCGATCTCGCAGAACTCGTCAATTTCCTGCGGTGTCAAGACGGCGGTCGGCTCATCAAAGATGATAACCTCCGCTTTTCTCCAGAGCACCTTCAGGATCTCAACCCTCTGCTGCATCGGCACCGAAATCTCTTTTACCTTCTTATCCGGGTCAATCCTCAAATCATACGTGTCCGACAGCTCCATCACCTTCTGCCGGGCCTGCTCATAATCCACAACAGCGCCTTTTCGGATCTCAGAGCCTAAAATGATGTTCTGCAGGACTGTAAAATCCTGTACCAACATAAAGTGCTGGTGCACCATACCAAGGCCCAGAGACAATGCCTTTGTGGAGGTGTCGATCTTCACCGGGACGCCGTTCAGCAAAATCTCGCCGGAGGTCGGCTGCAGCAGCCCATAGATGATGTTCATCAGGGTAGACTTGCCGGCGCCATTTTCTCCTACAATCGCATGGATCTCTCCCCGGCGGATCTCAAAGCTGATATCGTCGTTGGCAACGATGGTCGGGAATATCTTGGTGATATGCCTCAATTCGATGATGTTATCTGTTGTACTCAATGGTGTTCATCCCCCCTGCAAGGTGCACCCGGGCTGACCCAGTACCGATCGGACCGGAACATCCTCCATTTCCACAACGGCACAGCAAAGTTGCCTCCGCTGTGCCGTTGTTGTCAACTAATTCAAATCTCAGCCGTCATAACGGGCGTCGAAGGTCTCCAGCTCCTCGTAGGTCGCGGGGACGGTGATCTCCCCGGACATGACCTTGTCGCGGATTTCCTCGTACTTTGCCATCGTCTCCTCGGGGAGCATCGACAGCAGCTCCTCGTTATCGGTAAAGATCAGGTCCACGCCGCCTTCCGCGGTGCCGAGGACGTCCCAAACGCCGCCCTTATAGTCCTGATCCTCGACCACGCTCTTGATATAGTTATAAGCAACCTGATCGATGGTTTTAACCTGCGAGCAGACAATCCGGTCCGGCATCAGATGGAACTGACCATCCGCAGCGCCGCAGCACCAGTTGTCGCCGCCCTTTTCCTGAGAAGCCTGAAAAACGCCGAGGTTTGAGCCGGCTGCGCAGGAAGCCAGCCAGTCATAGCCCTGATCGTAGTAGAGCATCGCAGTCTCATAGCCCTTGTTGACATCCGCAAAGCCAACCACCGAGGTCGGGGGATCAACGTCCAGCATATACTGCACACCGGCGCGGAAGCCGCTGTTGAACCGGATCATGGTGCCGGTGTCCGAGCCCTGAATCTGGGCAACCTTGCCGGTCTTGCTCATCAGCGCGCAGAAGACGCCGTTGAGGAAGGCGGACTCATGCTCTTTGTAAGAGACCTCATAGATGTTCGGGCACTGGGAGGAAAGGGAGCCGGTGCCGTCTGCATCCAGACAGGCAAACGGGAAGTCCGGATACTCGTTGGCCACCTCTACCAGCGCCTCGTTAAAGCCGACATTGGCCACAACCACGAGATCTGCCCCGTTTGCAATAACGGTGCGGAAGGTGTCCGCCGCGGCAGAAACCTCGACATTTTCCAAAACAGAATAGTTGATCCCGAAGTCCTCAACCGCCTGCTTAAAGCCCTTGTCCACAACATCGATAAAGGCCTGTGCGCCCAGCTTGCCGCCATCCAGCAGGACCACATTCAGCGGCTCGCTGGCGGCAGCCGAGGAGCCGCCCTGCGCGGTGCTTGCGGTGCTGGAGCCATCCGTTCCGCCTCCGCACGCAACAAGTGACAGTGCCAATACGGCTGACAGAAGAATCGATAATGCCTTTTTCATTTTTTTCCTCCTTGATCTCAATGTTCCTTATTTCCTTATCTGTGCGAACAGATAAACTTACCCTTCCTCATAGGAGCCAAGCAGGTCAAGAAACAGTTTTGCAAAACCCTGCTCGTCCACCGTCTCAATAAAGTAGAGATTTTTCTCTTCCTCTGATTTTTGGAAGTTGTTCCTCTTGTCCACAAAGGTGTATCCCGTGGTGATGGTGCCGGCGCATTCCACCTCGCAGTAATATTTTTTAAAGGTGAACAGTTCCGGTGCAATCACAAATGCCATCGTGGCCTGATCCAGAAGTGCATTTTTCTCCGATTTGTTGAGCAGCTCAAGACGCTCTCGGTTAATGTACTCCTCATTTCCGCTCTTGTTGATCTGGGCAATCTCCTCGTCGGTAAACTGCCGGGGAGCAAAGGAGGTCTTTAGGATAAAGTCCGCAACAGGGCTTTTGAAGGTGCGAATCTTTTCCACTTCCGACGCGCCTACACAGGCGCTGCGCAGCGTATCCAGCGGGCAAGCATAAAAATCGACGCCGCGGGTGGTGCAGATGCGAAATGCCTCCGGGTCGACCAATACATTAAAGGTGGTGATCGGGGTGGGGTTTCCGTCCTGATAGGACACTCCCATAAAGACGATCTTATCGATCTTCGGCGCCAAATCCGGGCGGGAGAGCAGCAGAATTGCCACATTGGTCAGCGGCCCCAGCGCAACAATGGTCACCTTTTCATCCTGCTCCTCCAGCACCTTGGCCATATAGGCCGCAGCCGGAAGCGCCACCTGCGCGGCGGTTGTCGTCTGAGCGAACTGGTAGCCGCGCAAACCGTTGAACCCGTGCACCGCGCTGGCTTTCATTGGCGGGCGAACCAGCGGGCGATCCGCCCCCTTCGCAACCGGAATCTCCGGCCGCCCCAAAAGATTGAGAAGGTTCATGGTGTTTGGATGGGTGTGCTCAAGCCCCACATTTCCGGACACCGTTGTGACTGCAAGGATCTCCAGCCGTTCACTGGCGCAGGCCATCATCAGCGCTCCGGCATCATCGATCCCCGTGTCACAATCGATAATGACTGGTATCTTTTTGTTCATCGCGTCCTTCCTCCTTTCTGACTACCGAGCAAGTCGCCGTGCCGCTTGGGTTGCGGCCGCTTTTGTTAATTCAATTATAATCTATGACTATAAACAATTCATCGCCTTTTTGAACAAACGTTTTCAACAATGTTTTTTGTGCTGTTTTGCCAACAAATTTGTTTTTTATTTATACAACAAATCATAATAAACAAAATTCTATCGGTAAAGAAAATATTTTTTTCCAATTAGTTATAAAATTTTTGTCAATATTTGATTATTGTGGTTTTTTCTGTTATAATCTACTCAAACGATTTCACTCTTTCTTTCCAAAAATTAGCAGATTTTGCAGGAGGGGGGGATTTCTTTGAATCTGAAGGAAATTGCCGCAATTGCAGGCGTATCCGTCTCCACGGTTTCCCGGGTAGTCAACAATCAAAATACAAAATGCGCCTCACAGGAGGTGCAAAACAAAATCTGGTCCGCGGTACGCAGTCTGGGATACACCCCAAATCCCTATGCGCAAAGTCTCAAGCGCGCCGACCTCGAAAACTCTACGCGCTCCTTCCACAATTCGATTGCCTATTGCTGCGCGACCCTCTCAAGTTACGGCGGACATTATGACTGGGAATTACTCTCTTTGATTGAAAAGGAAATCCTCGCTAATCACTATGCAGTCAGCGCTCTGCACCCCGACTCCGATACTGATGCCGGCGAAAAGGGCAGTAAGGATCTTGGGCTGATTTTGATCGGCGAGGACTCTGACCGCCATATCGCCCAATATGCCGCCCGGTATAAGAATATCGTCTGCATTTCCGGCCGCCGCCCGCAGTACCCCTGCGATCTGATCCTGTTGGACACCCATCGGGCTCTGCGGCACGCCATACAGTATCTGCAATCCCTCGGCCATATGCAGGTCTCCTTTGTCGGAACCGGAAAAGGTCCTTTTTTCGAGGGGGCGCAGCTGTTTGGAAGTTCTAAAAACGACACCCGGCTGTCCTTTTTCCCCTGCGGCCTATCCATGAACAGCGGGCTGCAGCTTGGCGCCTCTCTGTGTGATCTTCCTCAGCTGCCCTCCTGCCTGCTGTGTGAGAATAACGCCATCGCCTGCGGTGTGATTCAGGCGATACAGGAAAACGGCTTCTCTGTTCCGGAGGACATCTCCGTCGTCAGCCTTGACGGCGGTCTCAGCCTCTCCCGCGCCGCGCTTCCGGTGCGGGTGACCACCTTTTACTACAATAAGACCGATATCAGCCGCCTTGCCATCCGCCTGTTGATCGACCGGATTCATCGGCGGCATTCCATCCCCGTCATCTGTGAGCCGGAATGCCATCTTGAAATCAACGGCAGCTGTGCCGCGCCCGTACGGAGGTGACCTGTCTTGTTTGGCTTAAAGGATATCGCCCGTCTTGCAAACACCTCACCCGCCACCGTCTCGCGGATATTGCGCAATCCCGAGCGCCGCTGCGCAGACCCATCCCTCCGCGAGCGGGTATTGGAAATCGCCAAAAAAAACGGCTATCTGCCCAACAGCGACGCCCGAAAACTGCGCTCCGGTGCAAAATTTCAGGTTCCGCAGCGAAAAATCTCCTGCTTTTTGGCCCGCACAAAAACCGACGCCCCGGGCGGCGATCAGTTCTTTTCTTCGCTTGCCCGGGTGGTCGAGCAGGAAGCGATTATGCAGGGGTTTGCCCTTGGCTTTTCTTACAGCGCCTCCCGTACCGACGACCTGCTCAGCAGCAGTCCCGAGGATCAGGAGGAAACCGGCCTGATCGTTCTTGGGCGACCGGATGATTCCGAAATGGTGCCAAAGCTGCAGCGGATCTTCCCCTATCTTGTCTTTGCGGGGCTTCAGCGCTTTGATGATTGCGTGGATCAAGTTGTCGCAGACGGCCACCATGCCGCAATGACTGCGCTCAACTACCTCTTTTCACTGGGGCACCGCGAAATCGCTTACATCGGGGAAACCGTCAGGGAACTGCGGTATAACGGATACCTTGATTTTATGCAGAGCAAAGGGCTGGACTGTGCCGAACACCTGATCGCCCCCTGTATCTATCACAGCTATGACGAAGGGTACAATGCCGCACTGGAGTTGATGACACGGCCGCGAAAAGCGACTGCGATCTTCTGCGCCAATGACCTGACCGCCTTCGGGGTGCTCAACGCCCTTCACTCAATCGGTTACCGTGTACCGGAAGACATTTCCGTCATCTCAATCGACAACGTTGAGTTGGCGCAGTTCACCACGCCGATGCTGACCACCATTCAGATCCCGCAAAAAGAGATCGGTCACTTCGCCGTCAGCCTGCTGCTGAATAAGATGGACCATATTCTGACCGATCAGGTCAGCATCAGCCTGCCCTGTCAGCTGGTAATCCGCAACAGCTGCCGCCGGCTCACCTGATCCGGATCCCCCCCTGCAAAATTTGTTGTAGCGCAGATGGAAACGCAAAAAGAGGATGGCTTTTCAAAGCCATCCTCTTTTTGCGCTTTAGTTGTATTTTTCGCTTTCGCCTTTTTTCCTTCTGCGGCTCTGCGCTAAGCCGTCTCTCAGCAGAAAATCTGGATCATCAGCTCCAGTTCCCGTGCTTTCCCATAGGAAACCGCGAGGATCCGCTGTTTTTTTCCCAGTTTCAGCCTTCCTGTTTCAATCGGAACGCTGCGTGCCGCGCCGAATACCGCGCTTTTGACCGCTGCGGCAGTCTGTTTTGGCGTGCCGTTTTCATAGCGTCCTCGTGCCGGGAAGGCGCGGTCCATATCCATCAACAGATCCGCTACCCGCCGCGGATCGCATCCATCGGTGACCACGATCCCCGCATAGGGATCCGCCACAGCCACAAGGCAGATGCCCTGCTGCGTCCCCTTTGCAGCGTTTTGGACAAGTTCCGTCACATCCGCGGCGGCATCGGCATCCACTGAAATTCTCACCTTACTCAGCATTCTCCTCTTCCTCCACAATCACGATTTTGCTGCCCTTGAGGGTACTCATTCCCGGCTGCGCCCAAATTGAGGTGACCTGCTGCGCGGTAAAGGATCCGCTGGACCCGTCGCGGAAATAATGGCCGCCCCACAGCTCACAGAGATAGGCACTGAGCAGATCCGTGGGCAGATGGTTGAAAAATGCGGCAAGTGCGGGCCATTCTCTCGAGCACTTCGGCAGCTCAAGGAACCGCATCTCCTGCGGCAGGCCGAACCTTTCGCGCGGGGCGTCTGCAAGGAAAAGAACCTCTCTGCCCGCTTCCATCGCCAGCTTTGCCGCCTCAGCGATCTTTTCGCGGTTTTCCGCGTCCTCCTCCGCAAAAAATGCGGTAAAAATCCTCTGCGGATTTTTGTAATGCACGCTGTTCTTGCAGAAATGAACGCTGTCCGTCCAGGTCGCATAGCGGCCTACCGTCTCAATGATCTTAGCCGGGAAGAAGAATGCCGAGGCAATCTGGTACCCATCACCAACCCCCTCAAAGCGATCGATCCGGTCCTTGACCTCGCAGGCCAGCCGGAACATCTGGTCGTCAATCTGCTCGATTTGTGCCGCATACGCATCCGCCATCCGGATAATCTCGTCTGCCATCCGCTCGACCGTGCCGGCGGGCTGCAGGCCTTTGACCTCGCTGATATACGCGGCGGTGAGAACCGTGCCGACCAGCGTGCCGAAATAATCGCGGCAGCCGGGATGGGTGTCCGGCGTTTGCGGATTGTGCACATTGATGATATACTCCGCCGCATGGCCTACCGGGGTATCGGGGCAGTTGGTCACGTCAAGGGTGTGCACCCCCAGATGCCGCGCGCGGCGAAAGCACTCCACCACCCGTGCGGGAAATCCCCACACGCTCATGCCAATCAGCAGCGTTTGTCCCGCCACTTCGGGGTTGTCGTCGGTCGCCAAAAGGGAGAGGTACCTGCTCACCTGCAGCGGGGTGTCCGCATAGACCTTGGCGGAAAAGCCGCCCAGCAGCTTCTCAACAATTGGTTTGCAGATTGCGGCCGCCGCGTTACAGTCGCCGCTGCCGGTAATATAGATGTGGCGGATCTCCCGCAGCACATCATCGGGAGGAAAGCTCGCCTCTTTTTTTCCCTCATAAAATCCCTTGACCTGATCCCGTGCAATTCCCGGATAGCTCAGTGCCTGACGGCGCAATTTGGAGTCCAATTCCTGTTTTGTCATGCTGTTCCCTCCTTGACCTCAATTCCCGTAGACGGCAACCTTGACATCCCGCGGACGCGGCCCGTCAAATTCGGTGTAAACAATCCTCTGTTCTTTGTTCAACAGCAGCACACCGTCCTGCACCGGCAGATCCAACTGGGTGCCTGCGACAAAGGTTTTGATATGCCCGGCCGCATCCGAGGCTGTTTCCCGATGCCGGAAATCCGCGCGTGCCGGAATCAGCCGGTCGATGTCCTCCCACAGGTCACGGTGCAGTGCCTCACCTTGTGCGCAAACCACAATTCCTGCCGTCGCCGCAACCACCGTCAGATGGCACAGACCGTTTTTGACCCCGCTGCGCCCGACCGCCTGATGGACCTCCTCGGTCACATCCCGCATCTGGCCAAAATCCGTGGGGAATGGGATGCTCTCAAAATAAAACTCTTTGGAAATGACGGTAACCGAAAACTGCCGCTCTCTGGGTCCGTCAAACTCAAAGAACACCAGCGTCTGCGAGTGACCGAGCAAGAGCGCGCCGTCCTTGACAACAAAGGTTCGGGAGCATCCGGACAGCGCGGATTTGCTGCGCGCCGCGCCGGCAAAGGGGGCGTCCTGACTCTGGTAGGAGGTTCTTGCCGGGAACTTGGCCCGCAGGTCGGTCAGCGCATCATCGATCCCCTTGGGATCCCACGAGGAGGTCGCCGCCAGACCCGCGGTCGTATGCGGAAGATAGATCAGGCACAGGCCGTCTTTTACCCCGCTCTCCGCCACCGCCTGACGGACCTGCGGGTCGATATTGTACCATCCGTTTTTTTCGGTCACAAGGGAAAAGGTGGATCTCATCGCTTATGCCCCCTCCTTTTCTGCTTCCTGTTCCAGCTCGCCAAACGCCAGAAGGGCGGGCAGATAGCTGATGAGGGAGACCATCCAGCGCTCCTCGGGACCGGGGATCTCGCAGCAGCGCGTCCCCTCAAGGAATACACCGGGATCCGCATCGGTCACAAAGAGATAGGGGCGCTCCAGCTTGTGCACACATCCCATCGTCTCAATCGCGCGGGAAAAAGAAGGCTGCTCCTTCAGGCCCCACATAACGGTGCACAGGTCGAAGCGGTCCTCCATCCAGTAGTTTACATGGCACCATTCTTCGCTGTCGTTGACCGCATACTGAAGCCCCAGCACCCGCGCGCCAACCGTGCCAAGAAAATGGGCCGGCCCCTGCGCTTCTGCATCCGCGATATAGTCAAACCGGTCGCGGTCTTTACACAGCGCCGCAAACGCTTTGCCCTGACCTTCAAATGCGTCCAGCTGCCCGGATGCCTTTTGCAGATACGCGGCAATTCTCTGCCGTGTCTGATTCAGCTCCAGCTCAGACACGGTTCCCCGCACCCTTCCGATACGGTACGCCGCACTGACCAGCGCCAATGTCAGTCCCAAATAGGCCCGCGCCAGAAAATCCTCCCGAGACGAATCCAGCCCCAGGCAGATCACGCTACACGCCAAATCAGCCTGTGCGCTGTGCTTTCCGGCACAGATCAACAGGCTGTTTGCCCCGGCTTTGCGAGCCATCTCGAGGGTGTGCGCCGCATCCGGATCATCCTCAAACTCAGTGGGCAGAATCACAAGCGGGGTGTTCGGCTCTCCGATTCCCATCGCCGCGACATTGTTGAAGTAATTGAAGTCCGCCTGCACCTCGACCGCGGTTCCAAAGAAAATATCGCAGTGTCCGGTGAAAATCGGCGCCGCCGCCAGCGCAGCCGCGTATCCGATTCCGCTTCCGGTCAGGACGATTTTGCGCGCATCAAAGCAGCTACCCACGCTGAGAGCCTGCGCCATCTGCTCACTCATCCACAGTTTGTCCAGCATTCCCTCGCACAGCTCAGGCAACTGCTCGGCAAACGGCCAATAGCGATTTTTTGTCGGTACCTTTTCCATAAGCGATCCTCCTTAGACTATTCTCGACATTTTTGGGCCACTCGTCCGACCGTCGTGCGGTTTTTCAAGTGAATTCGGCTTCTGTAATAACTATATCAATTTCGCGCAAATAATGCTTCCTATTTTACGCAAACCTTTTCACGAATTCTCTTTTTTCTCTTTTTCGTCCAAAATCCAAGTGGATTTTTCCTTTTTTCTCATTCGTCTTTGAAAACGTTTGCTTTAACAATTTCACCCTCTCGTCTAAAAATACGTTAAAATGGCTTTGAAATCAGAACCGAGGTGAATTTTATGGAGGAACATTCCATTCCCGTCATCATCGACTGTGATACCGGCATCGACGATGCGAATGCGCTGATGATGGCCTGTGCCAGCAAAAAGCTGCAGATTCTTGCGGTCACGACGGTGGCAGGAAACACTGTTGTGGAAAATGCGACCGCCAACTCGATGAATGTCCTGCACCTTTTGGGGCGGGATGATATTCCGGTGGGCCGCGGCGCGTCTCATCCGTTGGTGCGCGCGCTGGAGTCGGCCGCATCCGTTCACGGTTCGGATGGCCTTGGGGGATACCGCTTTGCGGAGCCGTATACGGCTTCCCTCTCGCCCCTCCCCGCCTGCGCACTGATCTCTCATCTATTGGAAAACGCCGATCGCCCGGTGACCTTGATCGCCCTCGGCCCCGCGACCAACATCGCAGCCCTCTTGCTCTCCCGTCCGGATCTGCACGGCAAAATTGAGCGGATCGTCTTTATGGGAACGTCGGATCAACAGAGCCTGATTCGGACATTCAATGTCCGGGTTGATCCTGAGGCGTTCCGCGTCTGTCTCAACAGCGGGATTCCAGTCTATGGCATCGGGCGTCTGCTCGCGCTGCAGTATGCCTATATCACACAGGATGAGCTGGAGGAGATCAAGCAGATCGGCGGTCCGGTTGCGGATTTTGTCTACCGTATCCTCTCCGCTTACACCGATTACCACCTCGTCAACGGGCGCAAGGTCATCGCCATGTTCGACGAGGCGACAACCGCCTTTGTCATTGACCCGTCGCTCTTTACCCTCAACCGGTACTACTGTGATGTGGACTGTACCGATGGCTGGACCCACGGTATGACCTTGATCGATTTCCACCAAACGCTGAACAAGCCCGAGGAGGAAAAAAATCTGTACTATGTGGAAACTGCGGACCGGGCGCGCTTTGTGCAGCTTTTATTTGACAGCATCCGCTCCTATCAAGCGTAACACCGCCGCCGAACGCCAACATCAAACGCCAGAAAGCGAGGAAAACCATGAAATTAAATTTTGAGTACGGTCAGGGCTTTATGAGTGCACAGCTGCCGGACAACACCGACGTCTTTATCCCCGGCGAGACCGTGGCCGATCCTCCCTGCCTCCCGCAGGATTGGGACAGCCTCTACCGCGCCACGCTTGAGAGCATCCGCAACCCCATCGGGATGCAGCCGCTCAGCGAACTGGCACACAAGGGCAGCAAGGTGGTATTTGTCATTCCCGATATCGTCAAGGGCGGCAACCAGCCCACCAGCCATCGCAAGGTGGCGATTCGGGTTTGTCTGGATGAGCTGTACCGTGCCGGCGTGGAGAAAAAAGACATCTTGATGCTCTTTTCCAACGGACTGCACCCCCGTGCCACCATCCCGGAGATGAAAACCATCCTCGGGGAAGAGCTCTTCAGCGAATTTTATCCTTCCGGTCAGGTTACCAGCCACGATTCTGAGGACTATGACCATCTGATTGATCTGGGGCTCACCTCCCATGGCGACCATGTCATCATGAACAAATATGTCTATGATGCCGACGTTGCAATTCTGATCGGCCATACGCAGGGCAACCCCTACGGCGGTTATTCCGGCGGGTACAAGCACTGTGCCACCGGCATCACCCACTGGCGCAGCATCAGCGCACATCATGTGCCGCAGGTGATGCACAAGCCCGATTTTGTTCCGGTCTCCACCCACAGCGAGATGCGCAATAAATTTGACCAGCAGGGAATGTTCATGGAAGAGAAGATGGGCAAGAAATTTTTCTGCTGCGATGCTGTGCTGGATACCGCTTCCCGGCAGATTGCGATTTTCTCCGGCTGGGCCAAAGAGATGCAGCCCATCAGCTGGGAGGTCGCAGACCGGCGCACCTATGTCCACTGGGCAGAGAAAAAGTACGATGTCGTCGTCTTCGGTATGCCCACCAATTTCCACTATGGCAACGGCATGGGCACCAACCCCATCCAGATGATGCAGGCGCTCTCCGCACAGGTTATCCGCCACAAGCGGGTCCTGTCCGACCACTGTGTTTTCATCGTCTCCTCTATCTGCGACGGGTGGTTCCACACCGAGCGCTGGCCCTATCTCGGTGAGCTGTATGAGATGTTCCAGCACGACTATATGCAGATCCTACCAGATATGAACCGGTACGGGGAGTACTTTGCAACCAATCAGGAGTATATCCGGAAATACCGCTTTGCCAATGCGTTCCATCCGTTCCATGGTTTTTCGATGATGAGCTGCGGGCATTTGGCAGAGGAGCACACCAGCGCAATTTACATTGTTGGCGCACGGGAACCGGGCATCGCACGCGGCATGGGGCTGAAGACCCGTGCAACCTTTGAGGAGGCGCTTGAGGACGCCAAGAAAAAGATTGTCGGCCCAAACCCCAACATTCTCGCTCTGCCCCGTGCCTTCACCACCACAGCGGTGCATCTGTGCATGAAGGACCCCTCCCAGAATAGCCACACCCGCGACAATGCCCCGGCGCATCCCTGCGGCGGCTGATTCAAATAAAACTGCATATTGAAGGAGTGCCCTTTTTATGGCGTATATTTTTTTGAATCTCAAACGCTTTGACATCCCCCCCGAGCGGGGAGGGGTCAATCGAATTGCCCCGCCCGCACAGTGGGCGGAACGGATTATCTCCGATACTCTTACAGTGAATCTCTACCCGGATTGCTTTGCCGTATTTTTTCCGGAAGGGCATCTCCTGCCCGCCGCAGCGGCGGCGCAAAAAACCGGCAGCAAGCTCCGGATCGGCTGTCAGGGATGCGCCGGCGCCGATACTGCGCCGGGCGGCAACTTTGGCGCTTTCACCTCTCAGCTGACCGCAAATGCGGCGGCAGGGATGGGCTGCAGTTGGGCGATGATCGGCCACTGTGAAGAGCGCATGGCGAAAGCGTCTATTCTAAAAGCGGGCGGCGGGGATCTGTCTGTTATCAGCAGTCTGCTCAACCCGGAGGTCCTGCGTGCACAGGAAGCGGGTCTGCAGGTTCTCTACTGCATCGGCGAGCAGTTTGAGGAGCTGGATCGCTGGCAGGAGGTCCTGCGCAGCCAAATCGAGCAGGGGCTTGCGGGGGCGGATCTCTCCCGTGTCGTGATTGCCTATGAGCCGGTTTGGGCCATCGGCCCCGGCAAAACACCTCCCGGCAGGGAGCGGATCGCCCAGACCGCTGCGTTCATTCATTCGGTTTGCGATTGCCCCGTTGTTTACGGCGGCGGTTTAAAGCTGGACAACGCCGGAATGCTCGCGACCATCCCGGAGATTGACGGCGGTCTGATTGCATTGACCCGCTTTTCCGGACAAATCGGATTTTATCCCGAGGAATATCTTGAGATTGCAAAAACCTACCTCGGCGCAAAAAAGGGCGATTAACCCTTTCTCCAAAAGAACACAGGCCGTTATCCCACCATGAAAGAAATAGGAGAAGCCATGGAACAAGACAAAAAAATGGAGCTGGAGCGCTTTGCCCGCCAGCTGCGGATCGATGTGCTCGAAGAAGTTTATCATGCGCATTCCGGTCATATCGGCGGATCGATGTCGATCTGCGACACCCTCGCCTATCTCTATCGCTGCCTGATGCGTGTTGACCCCGGCCAGCCGCACTGGGCAGGCCGCGACCGGCTTGTTCTCTCAAAGGGACACGCCAGCCCCGCGCTTTATGCTGTTCTCGCTGAGAGCGGTTTCTTCCCGCGGGAGGAGCTCTTCCATCTTCGGGAGATTGGCCGGCTGCTGCAGGGCCATCCGGACATGAAAAAAATCCCCGGTGTTGACATGACCACCGGCTCGTTGGGGCAGGGCATTTCCGCCGCGGTGGGAATGGCCATTGCCGGAAAGCTCACCTGCCAAAATTATCGCGTGTTTGCCATTTTGGGCGATGGTGAGCTGCAGGAAGGTCAGGTCTGGGAAGCTGCGATGCTCGCCGCGCATCGGAAATTGGATAACCTGATTGCGGTTGTCGACAATAACGGGCTGCAGATCGACGGCGCCATCGACCAGGTAAACTCCCCCTATCCCATTGATGAGAAATTCCGCGCCTTTGGGTGGGATGTTTTTTATGCCGATGCCCATGATTTTGACTCGCTGGAACAGGCTTTCCAGCAGGCTTTGGCCGTCACCGATCGCCCTGCTCTCATCCTGCAAAAGAGCGTCAAGGGCAAGGGCGTTTCCTTCATGGAAAATCAGGCCAGCTGGCACGGCACACCGCCCAATGAGGAACAGTACACTCTGGCAATGACTGAGCTGGCCGCTCCGCAGCAGAAGGAGGATCGAGAATGAGCCAAAGAAAAATGATCGCTACCCGCGACAGCTATGGCACAGCGCTGGCCCGTCTCGGCGCAGAAAACGAACGGGTCGTCGTGCTTGACGCAGATCTGTCCGGCCCTACCAAAACTGCTCTGTTTGCCAAGTCATTTCCCGAGCGGTTTGTCGACTGCGGTATCGCGGAAGCAAACCTGATGGGCTGCGCTGCCGGGATTGCCTCCTGCGGGATGATCCCTTTCGCAAGCACCTTTGCCATGTTTGCCGCAGGACGCGCCTATGAGCAGGTGCGAAATGCAATCGGCTACCCCCATCTCAATGTGAAGATCGGTGCGACCCATGGCGGGATCGCTGTGGGGGAGGACGGTGCTACCCACCAATGTATCGAGGACTTTGCGCTCATGCGCGCCATTCCCGGCATGACTGTCGTCTGCCCGGCAGACGATCTGGAGGCACAGGCCGCCGTCCGGGCTGCCGCCGAGATCGACGGGCCGGTATATCTCCGCTTTGGCCGCGACCCCGTGCCGGTCATCCATGAGCGGCTGACCGATTTCAAGATCGGCAAGGGGATCCTGCTGCGCAGCGGGAATGACGTCACCATCGTCGCCACCGGTGCGCTGGTCAGCATCGCCTTAGATGCCGCCCAGATGCTCTCTGCCGAGGGGGTTAACGCGCGGGTTTTGGACTTCCATACAATTAAGCCCTTGGACGAGACGCTTCTGCTGGAGGCGGCCGCACAGACCGGCGCTGTCGTCACCGCCGAGGATCACAGCGTGTTGGGCGGCTTGGGTGGTGCCGTTTGCGAATTCTTGTCCGCGCACTATCCTGTGCCTATTCTGCGGGTTGGCGTAGAGGACCGATTCGGGATGTCGGGACACGGCGCTGAATTGTATGAGACATACGGTTTAACTGCAGAGAACATCTGCGTGCGCTGCCGCGCGGCAATCGCTGCAAAGCGCGGCTGATTTCGCTTTTTACCAATCTGCTCAAGATTTACCGCACTTGCCGCGCTCCGATCCGGGTGATTGCGCCACGGGTTCTGTTTGCATTGATTTGATTTCGGGTTATTTTTCACCAAAAAAAGGACAGGCTGCGCCTTGTGCGCTGCCTGTCCTCTCTTTTGATCCGTTATCCTGCCTTTTCAAGAGCCTTTACGCCTTATTGTCTTCCGTCTCCGGCACACTCGACGCCGCCGGTGCCGGATCCTCCTCCAAATAGACCCATTGGATCTCATATTCTATCCCAACGGCGTCTCCGATATTAGAAACGTAATCGCTCAGCAAGGTCTTTGCCTGCTGCTGTGCATTGGCAAGCAGAATACGGTCGGATGCAGCGTTTTCCTCCAGCTGCCGCTGTGCTTCACTGAATGCTGTTACCTCATCCTCTGCCTCGATATCTGCGGAATCCTTATCGACAATAAAAGAATCCTTCGACAGAGAATTTTCATCCACCTTGCAGCTGAAAACCTCCGCGGGCGGCAGCGTAATTGTGATCTGCTCTCCCTCCACAGAAATATCGACTCTGGAGACATCCACTCCAACTGTCACAACACCGCTATATTCAATCCAAAAGTGTTTGTCCTTCTCCCACCACAGCATACCTGCCGCGTCTTCTTCCTTGTACTTCGCGACGTTATGATAATAGCACTCCATCACCGCCAGCTCGCAAATCGCCTTCATCTGGCCAATCTGCGGCTCCATCTTTGCGCCAGAGCAACCCGTCCCGGTCAGCAGCAGGCAAAACACCAGCCCCAGCGCGGCGGCACCCTTCATCATCCTAATCATCTGTTTCATGCTTTCCCCTCCTTCTCATACCACCTGCAGCTGATATTCAGCATCCGCCTGAGCGACAATCGGCTGCACAAGCGCCGTTATCACATTAACTGCATTCTGCTTTGCAAGCTCACAGATTGCCTCCTGCCGCCCGCTCTCCTCCTTGACATCTGCGTTGCAGGCCTTATAAGCCTCCTGTGTTACCGTAGATTCATTTTTCTGGTTGTCGTAAAAGATAAAATCCATGGAACCAATATCAACCTGCACATCGGTTATGTAAACAGGCGGCACCTCAATCTGAATGATCTTTTCCTCCTCGTTAATCTTGATGCCAATTTCCTTAAAATCAATCCCGGCATTGACCTTCGCGTCATACGCCACATAGTAATCGATCTTCTCAGGATTCTTTTCATCGGTGACCTCGGCAATGCCATTATATACCGCGGTAAAGGTCGACAATTCGCTGATCTGAATGATTTTTTCCAAGGTTGGGACCGTAATCACCTGCGGTCCTCTCTCCTCTTGTGAGAAAAAGAACCTCCCCGCCGCAAACACAGCTAACACGATCAGAACGACCAAAATCAGAACACCGACCAACTTTTTGGAAACGGTTCCTTTGAGTGCTTCCATCCTTCTGCTTTCTCCTTTGCAAAAATTTTGAAGCGTCTTGGTGCGACGCCATAAAATCCATTGTTTTTTTCGCGTCCGTAATCAGTCGATTGCATTTATCCTCAAACCATCTTAAAACAAATTTAACACATTTCGACATATATTTCATTTTTTTCAATATTGGTGAATTATTATTCTTTTTAGCGATGGAATTCTTTTGACAATCCGCCCAAAATGGTCTATCCTCAAATCGTGTGCATCACCGAATCCCGCAGAACAACTGCAAAATCATCCAAGATCGGGGGAGTTTTTATGCAGACAGCTGCAGAACTGAAAAATTTATTGATGCGGATCGACCGCAAGGGATATCCGGCTTATAAAGACACCAAGGGATGCTATCAGTTTTCGGGCTATCAGCTCTCAATCGACCATGTGCAGGGGGACCCTTTTGCCGCTCCCTCTCGTCTGAGCGTACGGGTCGACGGCCGGGATGCCGGCTTTCCGGCCGATCTCTACCGCACCCGCTGCCGCCGGATTGCCCTGCAGGACAATCTGACCCGCCGCTTTGCGGCGCTGACTTCCCGTGCCTCCTATCAGGCCAAGGGGTCAGGCCACAGCGGCCTGATCTCGGTCAGCCGCTGCGGGCAGCAGGTATTGGAGCGGACTGCCTGTTCCCTTGATCCCAAAACCGGCGGGCTGCTGCTGCGGCTGGAAATCGGTTTTCCCGCCAATGGGCGAACCATCAACGCCCGGGAACTGGAGAAGATTCTCTTTGAGCTGCTGCCCCGCTGTGTACAGGGTGCGCTGTTTTACCGCAATCTCGACCCCGCGCAGCTGCGCTATGCCGCCGATCTGGCAGAGGATCAACAGGCAATCCGGGACACCCTGCCCCGGCTCGGGCTGTGCGCCTTTGTCGCAGACGGCAGCATTCTGCCCCGCGCGTCCGGCGTCAGCGATCTGCCGATGCCGGGCGCGGTGCCCTTCCGCTCGCCGGACTCCCTCTCGGTCACCCTGCAGCTGCCTCACCGAGGCCCCGTCACCGGCATGGGCATCCCCTGCGGCGTGACCCTGATTGTCGGCGGCGGTTACCATGGCAAATCCACCCTGCTGCGGGCGCTCGAACTGGGTGTTTACGACCACATCGCAGGGGACGGGCGGGAACTGGTCATCACCGATGCCACCGCCGTCAAGACCCGTGCCGAGGATGGGCGCAGCATCCGCCGCACCGACATCTCCGCCTTTATCAACAACCTGCCCGGCGGCAGAGACACCGCGCATTTTTCGACAGAGGACGCCAGCGGCAGCACCTCGCAAGCGGCAAATGTAGTGGAGGCGATCGAGGCAGGCAGCCATCTTTTGCTGATTGACGAGGATACCAGCGCCACCAACTTCATGGTGCGGGACGAGCTGATGCAGCGGGTCATCAGCCGGGAGATGGAGCCGATTACCCCCTTTATCGACCGCGTCCGGGAGCTGTATGACCGCTTTGGGGTTTCTACCATCCTTGTCGCCGGCAGCTCCGGCGCCTATTTTCACACCGCGGACCGGGTAATCCAGATGGACCACTACCTGCCGCGGGAGATCACCGCGCTCGCCAAGCGGGAGGCAGCGGCCTTTCCGCTGTCCTCAAGCCGTCCTGCGCCGATGTCGCCCGCCGATTTTGACCGCCGGCCTCAACCCTTCCCCGCCCCGCGTCCCGGGGACCGGGTCAAGATGAAGACGATGGGAAAGGACGCGCTGCTGCTCGGCCATGAGACGGTGGAGCTGCGCTGCCTCGAGCAGCTTGTCGATCAGGAGCAGACCGCTGCGCTGGGCTGCTGCCTGCATTATGCACAGCGTCAGCTGATCGATGGTCGTCGCAGCCTGCAGCAGGTCATTGACGCACTGGAACAGCTGATCGCACAGCGCGGTCTCAATGCGCTGTGGGAGGGCGGCGCGCCGCCGCTGGCACTGCCCCGCCGGCAGGAGCTTTTTGCCTGCTTTGACCGCTGGCGCAGCCTGCGGCTGTAAGCCGCACCTCACTCGGAGCGTCAAAAAACTCTGAAAAGACCGCAAAAGACAGGGGACAGGCCCCGCACGGAAGCCTGTCCCCTGTTTTTTTGTTTGTGCCGCTTGTCTTTTTTCGGGAGCGGCTGCCGCCCTTTTGGAGAGCGGCCAAAGCGCCGCCCCGCAGATGGAAACCAAACCCGGCAGCAGGTCAGATCCCGTATTTGGGCAAAACCTCCGCCTCGGCAAAATTCTCCATATCCAGCGTGAGGTTCGGGTTATAGAACGGGTCGTGCAGCAGTGCATCGCCATACCGCTGTTTGAGGCGCGCCTGCTCCCCCTCGAACCGCTCCTTTGCCGCGCCGCGCTTATCCAGACCGCGGCTCTTGCTCTCACAGTGATAGGCCTCCGCATAGGGGGTAAAGAGGATGCGATACCCGGCTGCGCGCAACCGCAGGCAGAAGTCCACATCATTAAACGCGACCGCAAAGGACTCGTCCAATCCCCCGACCTTGTCGAAGGCGGCGGCGGGGATCATCATCATCGCGGCGGTGACGGCCGAAAAATCCTGCACCGTTGCAAGGCGGAACATATACCCGCTGTGGCCCCGCTTTGCATACTTGTGGCTGTGCCCTGCATAGCCGCCCAGCCCGGTGATTACGCCGGCGTGCTGGATCGTGTCGTCGGGGTAGTAGAGCATGGCGCCCACCCCGCCGACATCCGGCTGGCAGGCCAGCATCAGCATCTGCTCAATCCAATCGGGTGTGATGATCTCGATGTCGTTGTTCAGCAGCACCAGATAATCGCCCTTCGCGGCGCGGCGGCCAAAATTATTGATTGCCGAGAAGTTAAAGCCGCCCTCATACCGCACCACCCGCAGATCGGTATGCTCCTCCTGCTGGCGCTCGTAAAACCGGAAGGTCTCCTGCTCGGCGGAGTTGTTCTCAATGATGATGATCTCATAGTTCGGCCAGCTGGTCTTTTGTCGGATGCTGTCAAGGCAGCGGGACAGCTCCTCAATATGGTCCTTGTTCGGGATCAAAATCGAGACAAGCGGGCTCCCCTCGATCTCATATTCCACCTTGTAGGTGGAGGGGAACCGCCCGTCGGCCGCTTTTCCCCGCACCCCGGTCCGGGCGAGATGCTCGTCGATTGCCCGCTTGGCCGCCGCGACAACATAGGGCTTAGCCGCCACCCCGGCGCTGGTGCTGCCCTCATGCAGCCGCCAGTAGTAGAGCACCCGCGGGATATGGCAAACCTGCTGCGCGGTCTCGGTCAGCCGGAAAAAGAGGTCGTGATCTTGACTGCCGTCAAACTCCGCCCGCAGGCCGCCGACCTCCCAAAACCGCTTTGCCGGAAACGCCGCGATATGGCAGATATAGTTGCAGCCGGTCAGGTAATAGGGCGCAAAATCCGGCTTGAAATGCCCGACGCGGGGGCGCAGATAGTCCCCGCTGAACAGCGCCTCGTCACTGTAAATAAAATCCGCGCCCGCAGCGGCTGCCTTTGCCAGCTCATAGCAGGCATTCGGCGCGAGGATGTCGTCGTGGTCCGCCAGCGCCAGATACTCCCCGGTCGCCAGACGGGCGGCGGCGTTGGTGTTCTCGCTGATCCCGCCGTTTTTGTCCAGCTTGAGATACCGGATCCGGTCCGACTTGCAGTCGGCGATCAGCTGGCGAAGCTCCGCGTGCGCCGAATCACTCGCATCGGCAAGGCACAGCTCACTGTTCTGGTTGGTCTGGAAGAGGAAGCTGTTCAAAAACGCCTTGAGATGCACCGGGTCGGTATTGTAGACCGCAGTGCAGATGCTGATTTTCGGCCAATGGGAGGTATCCTCCCGCCGCTGGCGCTCCAGCTCGGCGCG
>CALXBJ010000147.1 GCA_944386515.1 uncultured Pygmaiobacter sp. | reverse complement strand
GCTGTGAGCGGCGGATAACCAGGGCGGGCGGATGCGGAATTTTTTTCCGACCGCCCGCCCGCTTTTTACCGGTTTTTTGCGGGATTTTTTGCCGGTTTTTGCGGGTTTGCCGGCGTTTTTTTTACCTTTCGACCGGGTGCCGAAAAAACGCGCCCGGCCATTGCCAAAGATCCGCCCCGCGCGGCCCATCCCGTGCGCCCGCGCCCTGTCTTCCGCCCCGTCACCCCGCGCCCCGCCGGAGACGCCGCCGGGGAGTGAGCGGGCCGTGCGGCCCGGCGGCCAAAACTCCCCTCGCCCCGCCCTCAGCCGCCCCCCCCCGCAAAAACCCCCGCGCGGGCAGTTCGCATAAATCCGCACCCGGCGGGCGGCAAAAAAGCCGTCGACTTCCCAAAATTGAAAGAATATTCAAAAACCACTTGCATAAATATACAAAGGACGTTATAATAAAGCCATTCCAAAAACATCCTGCAGCATGGGCCGCACCGCCGGCCGGGGAGGAGTATCTGACTTGAATATCTGGCAGATCTTTACCAACTACTACGACTACTTTTTGCGCGGCACCCGCACGACCATCCTGATCTCGCTGATCACCGTCTTTTTCGGTTTTCTGCTGGGCTGCCTGATCGCGCTGCTCCGCCTTTCCAAAAACCGGCTGCTCAGCGGCTTTGCCGGGCTGTACATCACGGTGCTGCGCGGCACCCCGCTGCTGGTGCAGCTGTACATCGTCTACTACCAGCTGGACTTCATCCCCTTCCCCAAGATGACGGTGCTGGACGTCGCGCTTGACCGGGCGCTGCCCTGCGCGATCGCGCTGTCGATGAACTCCGCGGCCTACATCGCCGAGGTCATCCGGGCGGGCATCCAGGCGGTGGACATCGGCCAGACCGAGGCCGCCCGCTCGCTGGGGATGACCGGCAGCCAGACGATGCTGCGGATCATCATGCCGCAGGCGATCAAGAACATCCTGCCGGCCATCGGCAACGAATTTGTCACCATGATCAAGGAGACCTCGATCATCCAGTATCTGGGTGTCAGCGACCTGATGTACAACAACGGCATCGCGGCGAGCGCCACCTACAACCCGCTGCCCTGCTACTACATCTCGGCGATCATCTACCTGATCCTCAACCTCGTTGCCGGCAAGGGGGTCAGCATCTTTGAGAGGAGGCTCAAACGCAGTGACAGATAACGGCGTTTTGATCGAGACCAAGGGTCTCAAAAAGAACTTCGGCGACCTCGAGGTCCTCAAGGGGATCGACGTCCAGATCAAAAAGGGGGAGGTGGTCGTGGTGATCGGGCCGTCGGGCAGCGGCAAGAGCACCTTCCTGCGATGCCTCAACCGCCTGGAGGAGCCAAGCGGCGGCAGCGTGATCTTCGAGGGGCAGGACATCTGTGCCGCGGGGGTCGACCTCAACGCGCTGCGCCAGAAGATGGGGATGGTGTTCCAGCAGTTCAACCTCTTCAACCACCTGACCATCCTCGAAAACGTCACCATCGGCCCGATGCTGGTCAAAAAGGAGCCCCAGCCCGACGCCGAAAAGACCGCGATGCAGCTGCTTGAGCGGATCGGCCTTTCCGACAAGGCGGCGGAGTATCCCTCCCGGCTCTCCGGCGGGCAGAAGCAGCGGATCGCGATCGTGCGGGCGCTGGCGATGGACCCCGACGTGATGCTCTTCGACGAGCCGACCAGCGCGCTCGACCCCGAGATGGTGGGCGAGGTGCTGTCGGTGATGAAGGACCTCGCGGAGGAGGGCCGCACCATGGTGGTGGTCACCCACGAGATGGGCTTCGCCCAGAAGGTGGCCAGCCGGGTGCTCTTCATGGACGAGGGGCAGATCCTCGAGGAGGGCAGCCCCGACGCGATCTTCAACCACCCCAAAAACCCCCGCACGCAGGACTTCCTGTCCAAGGTGCTGGGGGTGATCTAAACCGCGCGGCGGCGAAAAAGGGAAGAGAGAAAAAGGGAAGAGAACGGCACAAGAAATTGGTATCATAAAAAGGATAAATCAAAAATAAAACGGGTATATGAGAGGAGTAATGAAGTATGCTGCACAGTATTGACGCGGGCATTTTGTTCCTGCAGGAGGAAGAGGTCATCAAGGCGGGCGCGCTGGATATGAAGATGACCCTCGACGCGGTGGAGGAGACCTACGCGCTGCTGGGCCAGGGCCAGGTGCTCAACCCGCCCAAGACCCACATCGCGATGCCGATCGGCAGCGGGGACAACTGGGCCTCCTTCTTCAACTCGATGCCCTGCTACATCGGCGGCGACTACAACATCGGCGGCACCAAGTGGGCGTCCGAGTCCAAGAAGAACGCCACCATCCCCGGCATCCCCTACGGCATCGACATCACGGTGCTCAGCGACCCCGAGACGGTGCTGCCCTTCTGCATCCTGGACGGCACCCTCATCACCGCGATGCGCACCTCGGCGGTGGCGGGCGTCTTTGCAAAGCACACCGTCCCGGCAAACGCCGCCACCGCGCTGCTGGTGGGCGCGGGGGTCATCGGCCGCACCATGATCATGGCGGTCTGCGAGGCGGTGCCCCAGAT
>CALXBJ010000146.1 GCA_944386515.1 uncultured Pygmaiobacter sp. | reverse complement strand
CGGCCGGATCACCGACAGCCAGGGCCGGACGGTGGACTTCAAGAACACCATCATCATCCTGACCTCCAACCTGGGCAGCGACATCATCCTCAGCGACCTGGAGCAGCGCCGCGCCTCCGGCTCGAACGAGCTGAGCGAGGAGGCCCGCAGCCAGATCGACGCGCTGCTGCGGAGCAAGTTCCGCCCCGAGTTCCTCAACCGGCTGGACGAGATCGTCTACTACAAGCCTCTGACCCGCGCCGAGATCGGCGGGATCGTGGACCTGCTGATCGGCGGCCTGTCCAAGCGGCTGGAGGAAAAGCAGCTGCACCTCGCCGTGACCGACGAGGCCAAGCAGTTTATCATCGAGGGAGGGTATGATCCCATCTATGGCGCCCGGCCGCTCAAGCGGTTCCTCAGCAGCAAGGTGGAGACCGCCCTCGCGCGGGCAATCCTCGAGCAGGATCCCGCACCGGATACCACCCTCACGGTGGCGGTTGAAAACGGTCAGCTGACGGTGCGCTGACCGGAAGCCGCCTTTGCACATCCATCTTTTCAAACAATTTAAAAAAGGGTATAATGGCGAGAGATAAGGCCGTTATGCCCTTTTTTGTGCAAAAAACGGCCGCGCCCTGCGGGGCGGGAGGGAGGAGCTGAGAGAATGGCATTGTCCGATCCGGGATTTTTGCTGCTCTTTGCCGTCATCTTTGCGGTGTGGCATCTGCTGGGTTTTCTCGGCGCCGGGCGCTGGCGCTGGCTGGCGCTGCTGGCGGCCAATGTCGCCTTTTATGCGCTGGGGGCGACCCCGGCGCTCTGGTACAGCCTTGCAGCCGCCACGCTGGCAGCATGGGGGCTGGGGCTTGCGATGGAGGCGTCAAAGAGCCGCGCGCTGCGGCGGCTGGCGCTGGCGGCAGGGCTTGCGGTCATGCTGGGGTTCCTCATCGCTTTCAAGTATCTCGGCTTTTTCACCGGCGGCCTGCTCGAGGTCGGGCTGGCGCAGCCGGTGGGCATCAGCTTTTACACCCTGCAGACGGTCGGTTATCTGATCGACGTCTATCGCGGCAGGGTCCGGGCGCAGCGGCATCTGGGCTATTTCGCCGCTTCGGTCAGCTTTTTCGCCATCCTGACCAGCGGCCCGATCACCCGCATCGAGCAGCTGACCGCCCAGCTGCGGGACGCGGCGCAGCGGCGCAGCTTTGACCTTGACGGCGCCTCGCGGGGGCTGGTCTGCTTTTTGTTCGGCCTTTTCGAAAAGCGCGCGCTCGCAGACCTTCTGTCCTCCCTTTGCAGCATTGTCGCATCCGAACCCGGCATGGTGCTGGATACCAGCCTGCTGATCGGCTGCGTGCTCTACTCACTGAACATCTACTTCGACTTTGCCGGATACAGCAATATGGCGCTGGGCCTTGGGCGGATGCTGGGCATCGAGCTGGAGCAGAACTTCCGCCGGCCCTATTTCGCGCTGACCATCCGGGACTTCTGGTCCCGCTGGCATCTCTCCCTCTCCCACTGGCTGCGGGACTATGTCTATATCCCGCTGGGCGGCAGCCGGCGCGGCAGCGCCCGAACCCTGCTGAACCTGCTGGCGACCTTTCTCGTCAGCGGGCTGTGGCACGGCGCCGGGGTCTGCTTTTTGATCTGGGGCGGGCTGCACGGGCTGTATCAGGTCGCGGGCCGGCTGACCGGCCCCGCGCGGGAGCGGATCTGGCGTCGGCTCGGTGTCTCCCAGCAGAACCCGCTGCTGCGGCTGTGGAAGATGGCCTTCACCTTTGCGCTGGTCACCTTTGCGTGGCTGTTCTTCCATGTCGGCACCGCCGGCGGGGACGCGTCAACCGCCTTCGAGATCATCCGGCGGATTGTCACCGGCTTCACCCTCTCGCCCCGCGCATGGCTGGACGGCTGCGCGCTGCTCGAGCTGCATCCCGAGGAGGGGATCCGGCTGGCCGCACTGCTCGCCGCCGCCTTCGGCCTTGATTTGCTCGGCCGGAACAGCAGCCCCGAGGATTGGGTCCTCGCCCGCCCCGCGCTGCTGCGTGCGGTGATCTGCTGGGGTCTTGTCGCGGCGGTGCTGCTGCTGGGGCAAGAGGGCCAAAACTTTATCTATTTTGCATTTTGAGGAGGGGATAGGATGCGACGTTTTCTGCTTCGGCTCACCGTCTGGGCGCTGGTCCCCATCGTCCTGATCCTCTCCCTCTTCCTTGGCGTCCTTGCCCGCACCGGCGAGCTGACCCGCCCCGACGCGCTGGTTGAACAGACCCTTTCCGGCCAGACCTCGTTGGTCGAACCGCTGTATCTCGGCGGCGAGTTCCAAAACTGGTACAAGGCGCAGGTCGCCTGGGCCAAGGGGGCGAAGGTTTTGGTGCTGGGCACCAGCCGCACGATGCAGATCCGCAGCTGTATGCTGCCCGGCGCAGACAGCTTTTACAACGGCGGCGGGGGGATCTCAGACCTCGATGAGGTGCTGGATTACCTCTCTCGCTTTGAGGAGAAAAAACTGCCGCGGCTGTTGATCCTGGGGCTGGACCAGTACTTTTTCAACCCGGTCTGGTCCGGCTGTGAGGAGGCCGCGCAGTGGGTTTACGGCAGCAGCCCGATGGATCTGTCCGGCGCGGTCATCGATGCCGCCCGCAGATATGGGGCGGGCAGCTTTTCGCTGCGGGCTGTTCTCACCGCCGCGCCCGGCTGTGTCGGGCTGCCGGCCTGCTCCCGCCAGCGCGGCTTTGGGCAGGACGGCAGCTACCACTACGGGCAGGACGCCGAGGACGGCGCAGTTGACCTCACCTTTGACGACGCCCGCCGCCGGATCACCTCCGGCGTGAGTCGGTTTGAGTACGGCGACACCGTCAACCCAAATGCCCTCGACCGGCTGGACGAGGTGCTGGACTTTTGCGACGAGAAGGGGATCACCGTGGTCGCTTTTCTCCCGCCCTATGCGCCCAGTATCGGCGCGATTATGCAGCAGAGCGGAAATTACGGCTATATCGATCAGCTGCCGGCGGAGCTTGGCGCCGTCTTCGCCCGGCATGAGAGCGGGGCCGCGCTGTACGACTTTACCTATATGGAGGGAGTTACCGACGAGCAGTTTGTCGACGGCTTCCACGGCGGGGATCTGGTCTATGCCGAGATGCTGCGCCGGATGGCTGCGCAGGGCGGTCCGCTGGCCGAGCTGACCGACGAGGAGACCCTCGCCGCGCTGATTGCCGGGGCGAAAAACCCGCGGGTGATTGAGCCAAACACGCAGCACCCTGTGGGAACGGTGTGAAAACTCCCCGAAATCAGTTGTTCCCGCTGCCGGAATAGGGTATGATAAAAAGGAAGTCAAAATTGAGAAGACGAGGCGATACCGAGATGGAAAAACCGGTTTTGTATATTGTGATTCCCTGCTACAACGAGCAGGAGGTTTTGCCGATCACCAGCGGGATGTTTTTGCAGAAGATTCTGAACCTCGCCGCCGCCGGCAAGGTCAGTGAAGAGAGCCGGGTGCTGTTTGTCAACGACGGGTCAAAGGACGATACCTGGCAGATCATTCAGGATCTGGCAAAGCGGGATCCCCACTTTGAGGGGATCAGCCTCTCCCGCAACCGCGGGCATCAGAACGCGCTGCTCGCCGGGCTGATGACCGCCAAGGATCGCTGCGACATCACCATCTCGATCGACTGCGACGGGCAGGATGATATCAACGCGATGGACGGGATGGTCGACGCTTATCTGGACGGGTGCGAGATCGTCTACGGCGTGCGCTCCAAGCGGGACACCGATACCTTCTTCAAGCGTTTCACCGCCGAGGGCTTTTATCATTTGATGAACTGGATGGGGGCGCAGATCGTCTTCAACCACGCCGACTACCGTCTGATGAGCAGCCGGGCGCTGCAGGAGTTTGCAAACTTCAAGGAAGTCAACATCTTCCTGCGGGGAATGGTGCCGCTGGTCGGCTTCAAGAGCACCAGCGTCTATTACGAGCGGGCCGAGCGGATTGCCGGCGAGAGCCACTATCCCCTCAAAAAGATGCTCGCCCTCGCATTCGACGGGATCACCAGCCTGTCGGTCAAGCCGATTCGGCTGATTACCGGCGCGGGCGTCGTCGTCTCCCTCCTGAGCTTTATCGGGGTCATCTGGGCAATGATCGGCGCACTGGCGGGGCACACCGTTGCCGGCTGGGCCAGCACCGTCTGCATGGTCTGCTTCATGGGCGGTGTCCAGCTGCTCTGCCTCGGCGTGATCGGCGAATATATCGGCAAGATCTATATGGAGACAAAACACCGTCCCCGATTCATCATCGGCGCGCACACCTGGGAAGACGATTCTCCCGACGCGCACGACTGACCTTACGCGCCTTCAAACGCCCCGCCCTATCAGGCGGGGCGTTTTCCGCGCCGTCTTTCCGGCGCATAAATCCGCCTCTTTGGGCCAGACTATTCCCATAAACCGCGACGAGGCCGCCCGCCGCAAAAAGCCGGCGGCCGACGGAGGGAGGGAATCTTTTGGAACAGGAGATCAAGCTGCTGGAGGCAATCGTCAAGTGCAGCGAGATGGGGCAGGGCACCCTTGACCGTCCGTCCGAGATCAATGAGAACGGATTTTTTGCCGACACCATGCGGATCCAGCGGGGAGAATACGACGCAATCCGGGAAGAGGCTTCCCGGATGCTCGCCGCGATGGGAGAGGACCCCGGCCAGCTGTCCGCCTTTGAAAAGCTGAGCACCGCCGTCGGGATCAAGATGAACACCTTGACCGACAAGAGCGCCCGCCACATGGCGGAGATGCTGATTCAGGGCAGCACGATGGGGATCGTCGATCTGACCAAGGCAATCCGGGATAACCCCGGCGCCGGCGAGGCCGCGCACCAGCTGGCCAGCCGCCTTCTTCGGTCGATGCAGCGGGACGTCGAGGAGCTTAAGAGCTATCTGTGAGCGCTTTCATGCCGGCTCATCCCCTTGTGTCCTTTCCGGCAAAAAAAGAGCTGCGGGAATCTTCCCGCAGCTCTTTTTGCTTTGTTGCTCACGCCAATTCCAGCTTTTTCGCGAGGGACCATCGGCAGAAGAAAAACGCGCCCGCGCACTCTGCCGCCGCCAGCAGCACATAGGCGCCGACCGACACAATCAACGACAGCTCGGGCGAGAAGTCCGACAGGGCAAAGAGGATCGAGCCCACCACTGCGTTTACAGCCCCCGCGACGGTGCTCACCGCGAGGTTCAGCACGATATAGGCCGCTATTGCGCCCAGAATCCGATTCTCCCGCATCCGCTGCCCCAGCGAGATCGCCGCATAGATCAGCAGCAGCCCGGACACCGCCGAGAGCGGAATCAGCAAAAGCAGCTCGACGAGCAGCGAAGTGAGGGAGATCGGTGCGAGCAGATCCGCCGCGTTTTTCCACACGAAGCCCAAAACCTCCCAAAGCCCCTCCCAGATACCCGTCCCGGCGGACAGGATCGCCAGCGAGAGGGTCATCGAGATCCCGGTGCACAGCTGCCAGACCAGCGCGGCGAGCAGCTTTGCCCCGAGCAGCTCGGAAGCCGAGGCCGGCAGCAAGTGGACAAAATAGCCCTCATCGCCGTAGAACCCGCGGTAGTACCGCATCACCAAGAAGACGACCGCCGCGCAGGAGCCCCCAAAGAGGACCAGCGCGCAGCCGGTGACCAGCAGCCCGCCCAGCAGCTGCTCGACCTGCGGCCACGGCAGCGAGACGTGCACCAGCCCCAGCAGCCGCGCGATGGCCGACCACGCCGGCATCACCACACACAGCGGCAGGATCTGCCGCCCCGCCGCCTTCAGCTCATATTTCAGCAGTTTTGTCAGCATCGGTACACCTCCCGGAAATAGGCGTCGATGCTGCGGCCGCTTTCCGCCCGGATCTCGGCGGCCTCGGCACACAGCCGCACCCGCCCGTCCTGCATCAGCACGACCTGATCGACAATCCGCTCAAGATCGGCAATCAGATGGGTTGAGATCAGCACGGTGGCCTCCCGCCGGTAGTTTGAGAGGATGGTGTCCAGAATATAGTCCCGCGCCGCAGGGTCGACCCCGCCAATCGGCTCATCCAGCAGATAGAGCCGCGCGCGCCGGCTCATGGTCAGGATCAGCTGGACCTTTTCCTGCGTCCCCTTGGAGAGGCTCTTCATTTTTGCCCCCTCCGGCACCTGCAGCCGCGCCAGCATCTCCCGCGCGGCCGCGGCGTCGAAGTCGAGATAAAACTCCTCCATCAGCGCAATCAGCTCCCGCGCGCACATCCAGCCGGGAAGTCCCGTCCGGTCGGGCAGGTAGGAGACCATCGCCTTGGTCTGCACCCCCGGCATCGTCCCGGCGATCAGCACCTCGCCCGCCGTCGGCTGCAGCAGCCCCGCCGCCAGCTTAATCAGGGTGGTCTTTCCGCTGCCGTTTGGCCCCAGCAGCCCGACAATCCTGCCGGGATAAAGGGTCAATTCCACCCCGTTCAGCGCACGGCGCAAGCCATAATTTTTATACAGTCCCGAACATTCTAAAATGGGTTCCATCCGCATCCTCCCCTGCGCGTTTTTTCTGTTATGCCATCTCAGCCCCTCCCGCAGATGAGTGGCCAGAGCACCGAATCCTCCCCCAACAGGTGAGGGCAGGCGGCGATCTGCTCGAGGTAATGCGCGTCCGACCCGGTGAGCAGCTCATAGCCCGGCGCAATCCGGCCCGAGCCGACCAGCTCCTCCAGCTTCTTTGGGTCGTGCAGTTCAACCGCTTCAAAGGGCGGCAGCTCCGGCATGACGCCGAGCACCGACAGCACGGAATAGCTCTCCCGGTCAATATGCGCCGGCACGGGCACCCCGCCCAGTGCACGGCAGCGGGCGGCAGCCTCCTCCAGGCCCATGCTGCAGCCGCTGACCAGCAGCGGCTGCACCCGCCCGAGCTCCCGATCCTCCTCATCCATCACAACCTGCGCGCCGAAGATCCTCTCTTCGCAGGGCACTGGGGGCAGCCGGCGGCGGATCTCCGCCGAGAGGGCCAGCGCTGCGTCCACCGTCGGCAGATAGCACAGCAGGTGGATCTCCTCCGCGGTGTTCATCTCGATCCCCGGCAGCAGCCGCAGCCCATACGCGTCACAGGCCCGCTGGATCGCGGGCAGGTTGTCGGCCGCGTTGTGGTCGGTCAGCGAGATCAGCTCCAGCCCGGCGAGCTTGGCGAAGCCGGCGATGTTGGCAGGGGTCATCTGCTCGTCCCCGCAAGGGGACAGGCAGGAGTGCAGATGCAGATCACAGCGCAGCGGCATCCCGTCTCCCTCCCCCTTTTTCGCTTTTCGCGCGGCAGCGGGCCGCGCTTTTGTGCGCAGCTCCCTTAAAGGCCCAGCTGCTTTGCGATGCAGACCGCAGCCTCAAACTCCGGCAGGCCGGTCAGCAGGATGTTGATCCCCTGCTGCTGCGCCCGGGCGGCCGCATCCGCCATCAGCGCCGCGTCATGGCAGAGCACCAGCACGGCGGCGTCCGCCAGACTGGCCACCGCCACCGCGTTGACACTGCCCATCACGGTGCACCATGCACAGCCCTCTCCGGCACGGCCCATCGCCCAGGACAGCAGGTCGCCGCAAAAGCCGCAGCTGACCTCCTTGTCCGGATCCGGCAGGGGAAAGGCGGGGACAAATCCGCACGCCTCACACAGTTGCTTTACCGTCATGCCGTCTCCTCCTCACTGTTCTCGTTTTGTCCCATGCGCCGCCCGCGGCCGGCCGTCCTTTCCGGATACCGGTCCCCCGCGGCCCGCGCTTCCTGCACATCAACCGGGCGCGCTGTTCAGCCGCCCGAATACCCGTCCCGATCGACCCGCAGCGCCCGCAGCACCGCCTCCATCCGCTCCCGCATCAGGACGACGCAATCCTCGGTCGCCGCCTCGCCCCTGACGATATCCTCCGCCAGTGCAGCGCAGCTCGGCGCGCCGCAGCTGCCGCAGTCGAGGCCCGGCAGCGCGGCGAGCAGCCGCTGCATCTCGGAATAGCGGGCAAAACGCTCGCTCGCATCGGCGCCCAGCTCCAGCACCGGCTGGTACTCCATCGGCACCTCCCAGAGCAGCCGCTCGTCCGCCTCCTCCGGCAGATGGTTGCGGCTGACCGGCAGATAGCGGCGCAGCAGCTTGAGCTTTGCGCGGGCGATATAGGGATTTTCCACCGTCAGCACGCCGCCGACACAGCCGCCGGAGCAGGCATTCAGCTCGACAAAATCCAGCTCCCCGAGCTTTTCATCCTCAAGATCCTCCAGCACCCGGATCACATTCTCAATCCCGTCCGCCGCGAGATACCGCTCGGTCGAGATCAGCCCGGCGGCCTCTCCGCCGCTCTCGGCCCAGCCCAGCCCGATCCGCCCGCTGGCGGACAGCGGCCGCGCTTTTGTCTGCTTCATCAGCCCGAGCAGTTTGGGGTAGACCTCCTTCATCGCGAGCACCGCGTCAATTTCGCTGTGCGCACTTCCCAGCGGCATCCGCATCGCGGTCACCTTTGCGGGACAGGGGCTGATAAAGACCGCCCCGATCTTTTCGATGGGCAGCCCGGTGCGCTTTGCGGCCCGCCGCTTTGCCAGACGGGCGGCAAGCTCGACCGGCGCGACAATCGGCAGCACATGGGGCAGCAGCCCCGGGAACCGCACCCGGATCAGCCGCAGCACCGCGGGGCAGGCTGAACTGATGACCGGCTTTGGGACATCCGGACGGGCAAGATACCGGCGGGTGGCATCGCTGACCAGCTCGGCGGCGCAGGCGACCTCGTATACCTCGTCAAAGCCCAGCTCCTCCAGCGCGCTCAGCACCAGATCGGTGTCCTCAAGGTTATTGAATTGGGCGTAAAGGCTGGGCGCGGGCAGCGCAACTGCATACTCAAACCGCTCAATCTCCTCCAGCGGATCATAGATCGCCCGCTTTGCGTGATGGGGACAGATCCGGATACACTCCCCGCAGTCGATACACCGCTCGGGGCTGATGGTCGCCTTGCCCTCCCGCACCCGGATGGCCCCGGTGGGGCACCGCTTGATGCAGTTGGTACACCCCATGCACTGGTCCCGGTCGAGGGTGACCGAATGAAAAAATTCGCCCAAATTGGCCCCTCCTCCCTCAGAAAAAAGCGCAGCCGCCGCAAGGGCGGCCGCTCGGGCTTTTTATGCCGGCCCGATGTCCACGGCCATCCGGATGTGGGTGCCCCGGCCGACCTCGGACGCAATCTCAAACTCATCTGTATATTTTTTCATATTCGGCAGTCCCATGCCGGCGCCAAACCCGAGGCTGCGCACCTCGTCCGGCGCGGTGGAATATCCCTCGCTCATCGCGAGGGCGATGTCCGGGATGCCCGGCCCCTCATCGTCCAGCCACATCTCGATCCGGGCGGGGGTCAGCTCCACCCGGATCTTTCCGCCGCCGGCATGGATGGCGAGGTTGATCTCCCCCTCATACAGCGAGATCGCCGCCTTGCGCACCGACGCGGCCGGAAAGCCCAAGGTCTTGAGCCGCGCCTTGAGGTCGGCGCTCGCCTCCCCCGCGCGGGTAAAATCGTCCCCCGGGACCTGATATTCCAACAAGATCTTATCCTGTGCATCCGCCATCAGTGTACACCGCCTCTCAGCCCCTGCTCATAGAGCAGGCCGCAGGCCGTGAACATCGTGTGCTCGGTGCAGAGGATCGCCATCCCCCGCTCGTTGGCAAGGGCAAGGATCCCGGCATCCGGGCGTTTGCCCCGCACAAAGACGATGCAGATCATATCCATCATGTCCGCGGTGCGGACCACCTGCGGGTTGTTCAGCCCGGTAATCAGCACCGACTGGTCCTTGACAAAGGCGAGCACATCGCTCATCATATCGCTGCCGCAGGCGGTGTGGACCTCCCGCTCAAGATCAGCCTGCGGGGTCAGCAGCTGGGCATCGAGAATCTGGATAATGTCGGAAATCTTCATGTGCAACCTCCCTGCGGCGAAAAAAGTTCCGTCGTCCGGCCCTTTTGCGGGCTGCGGCTTTTCCTTTCTATTCATTATATCGGATAACAGAAAAGCGCGCAATGTACAAAAAGAAACAACAACTTTGTGCATTTTTTCACCAAGTTCCGAGAAAAAACGCATAGCATGAAATTTTTCGTTTTGTTATAATGAGTATGTCTGGAAATTTCGCTTCATTTTGCGAAACAAAAAAAACCGCGCCCATCCGCGCGGGACAAAAAGGGAGGATTTTTGGAATGGCGAATGGAACGACAGTGCCCTTCAGGGGCACGCCAGAGCAGGAGCAGAAGCTCAGGAACTGGCTGGCGGAACACAAAGCGATGCCGGGCGCCGCAATGCCCGCGCTGCAGTATGCGCAGGAGGTCTACGGCTACCTGCCCATCGAGGTGCAGCGGATCATCGCCGAAGAGCTGGAGATGCCGCTGGAGGAGATCTACGGCGTCTCCACCTTCTACGCTCAGTTCAACCTGAACCCGAAAGGGCAGTACAAGATCTCGGTTTGCCTCGGCACCGCCTGCTATGTCAAGGGCAGCGGCAAGATCTATGAAAAGCTGCAGGAAAAGCTGGGGATCTCCGGCGGGGAGTGCACCCCGGACGGCAAGTTCAGTCTGGATGCCTGCCGCTGCGTCGGCGCCTGCGGCCTAGCCCCGGTCATGACCATCAACGACGACGTCTACGGCCGTCTGACCGGCGACGAGCTGGATGAAATCCTCGCCAAATATTAACCGCAGCAGCCACAAGGAGGGGTCGGGATGCAGGAACTGTCGATGAATGTGCTGGACATCGCGCAGAACAGCGTCGCTGCCGGCAGCACCCTGACCCAAATCACCATCGCGATTGATACCGGGGCAAAACGGCTGGCCCTGACCATCGCCGACAACGGCAAGGGGATGGATGAGGAGACGGTGCGAAGGGTGACCGACCCGTTTTATACCACCCGCACCACCCGCAAGGTCGGGCTGGGGCTGCCGCTGTTTCAGGAGGCCGCCCGCGCCACCGGCGGGGAGATGACCATCCGCTCTGCGGTGGGAAAAGGCACCACTGTGGAGGCGGTCTTCACCCTCGGGCACATCGACCTCGCCCCGCTGGGCGATCTGTCCGGCACGATTGCCGGGCTGGTGCAGTGCAACCCGGAGCTGGACTTTGTCTACCGGGTTATCAGCGATGGGGAGGAGTTCTGCATGGATACCCGCCAGCTGCGGCAGATGCTGGACGGGGTCTCCCTCGCGACGCCTCAGGTCGCGATCTTCCTGCGGGAGTATCTTGAGGAGAACACAGAAAATCTACTGAAAAGGAGCACACAGATATGAAGAGTCTGGAAGAGCTTGCCGCCATCCGCGATAAGATGAAGAATATCGTCAACACCCGTGAAGCCGGCGAGAACAATATCCGGATCGCCGTCGGCATGGCCACCTGCGGCATCGCGGCGGGCGCGCGTCCGGTGCTGAACGCCTTCACCGAAGAGGTCGCCCGGCGGGAGCTGTCCGGGGTGACCGTCACCCAGACCGGCTGCATCGGCATCTGCCAGTATGAGCCGGTGGTCGAGGTTTTCGCCCCCGGGCAGGAGAAGGTCACCTATGTCAAGATGACCCCCGAAAAGGCGGCGCGGGTCGTGGCCGAACACATCGTCAGCGGAAAGCCGGTCGTCGAGTACACCATCGGCGCGGCCCAGAGATAAGGAGGGAGAGCAATGTTCAGATGCCATGTCATGGTTTGCGGCGGCACCGGCTGCACCTCCTCCGGCAGCGCCAAAATCATGGAGGCCTTTGAGCGGGAGATCGCGCTCAACGGCCTCGATCAGGAAGTCAAGGTCATCCACACCGGCTGCTTTGGCCTGTGCGCGCTGGGCCCCATCGTCGTCGTCTATCCCGAGGGCTGCTTTTACAGCCGGGTCAAGGAAGAGGATGTCGGCGAGATCGTCCGCGAGCATCTGCTCAAGGGCCGTCCCGTCACCCGGCTGCTCTATGAGGAGACAGTCGACCGGGATGAGATCAAGAGCCTGTCCGAGACCAACTTCTACAAAAAACAGCACCGTGTCGCGCTGCGCAACTGCGGCGTGATCAACCCCGAGAATATCGAGGAGTACATCGCGTTTGACGGCTACCGCGCGCTGGGCAAGGTCCTCACCGAGATGACCCCCGACGAGGTCATCCAGACCATGCTGGACAGCGGGCTGCGCGGCCGCGGCGGCGCGGGCTTCCCGACCGGCCTCAAGTGGAAATTTGCCGCCGGCAACCGCGGCAAGGTGCAGAAATATGTCTGCTGCAACGCCGACGAGGGCGACCCCGGCGCCTTTATGGACCGCTCGGTGCTTGAGGGCGACCCCCATGTCGTGCTCGAGGCCATGGCGATTGCCGCCTACGCAATCGGCGCGACGCAGGGCTATATCTATATCCGCGCCGAGTATCCCATCGCGGTGCAGCGGCTGCGGATCGCGATCGATCAGGCGCGGGAGTACGGCCTGCTGGGCAACAACATCTTCGGCACCGACTTCTGCTTTGACATCGACCTCAAGCTCGGCGCGGGCGCCTTCGTCTGCGGCGAGGAGACCGCGCTGATGACCTCGATCGAGGGCAAGCGCGGCGAGCCGCGTCCCCGCCCGCCCTTCCCGGCGGTCAAGGGCCTGTTCGCCAGCCCGACCATCCTCAACAACGTCGAGACCTACGCCAACATCCCCCAGATCATCCTCAACGGGCCGGAGTGGTTCGCCTCGATGGGCACCGAGAAGAGCAAGGGCACCAAGGTCTTCGCGCTGGGCGGCAAGATCCACAACACCGGTCTGGTCGAGGTCCCGATGGGCACCACCCTGCGGGAGATCGTCGAGGAGA
>CALXBJ010000145.1 GCA_944386515.1 uncultured Pygmaiobacter sp. | reverse complement strand
CTGCACTACTACATCCGCGCCGCCCGGGTGGAGGGGATGTTCCGGCTGTTCGACCGGCTCAACAAGGTTGCCGGCGGCGCCGCGATGATGACCGAGACCGAGATGGAGTACAAGGTCATCGACGGCTTTTCCGACTATGTGCCAAACCGCGCCCTCAGCGAGCTGATGGGCGCCTGTATGCAGGAGGTCGGCGCGCCCGTTTTCGACGAGGCGGACCGCGCGCTGGCCGCCCGGTTTGCCGCCACCCTCAGCGAGGACGAGCGGCGGGACAATCTGGAGGCGCCCTGTCTCGACTACGGGCTGGAGTCGGACCACTTTGACGGCAGATCGCTGGATGAGGAGGTCCACCCGCTGCACTTTAATCCGAGCCGCACCTCCCCCGGCAGCACCGATGTGGGGGATGTGAGCTACTGCGTGCCGACGGCACAGTGCGAGGTCGCCTGCCGCGCGCTGGGCACCGGCGGCCACACCTGGCAGATGACCGCGCAGGCAAACAGCCCCATCGGGGAAAAGGGGCTTATCACCGCGGCAAAGGTGCTCGCGCTGACCGCGGTGCGGGCGGCCGCCGACCCACAGCTGCTCGCCCGCGCCAAGGCGGAGTGGAAGCGCAGCTGCCCCGACGGCTACCGCTGCCCGATGCCCGCGGAGAACCGGCCGGAGTTCTGAGGGGGCGCGCAGGATGTGGATGCTGTATGCGGCGGGATCCGCCCTTTTTGCCGCGCTGACCGTGATTCTGGCCAAGGTCGGGATTCAGGGCGTCAACTCCAACCTCGCCACCGCGGTGCGTACCCTCTTTGTGCTGGTGATGGCATGGGTTCTTGTCTTTGCCACCCGCAGCGCGGGCGGCCTGCGGGAGATCAGCGGCAGGGGCTGGCTCTTTCTCGCGCTGTCCGGCCTTGCCACCGGGGCCAGCTGGCTGTGCTACTATCGGGCGCTGCAGCTGGGCCCCACCGCCCCGGTGGTCACCATCGACAAGTTCAGTCTGGTGCTGACCGTCCTGCTGGCGGCGCTGCTGCTGAAGGAGCCGGTCGGCGGCAAGACCCTTTTGGGGGTCGTGCTGGTCACTGTGGGGACGCTGGTCATCGCCTTTGCCTGACGACGGCTTTGCCGTTTTTTCCAAAAGCGCCCTCGCCGGGCAAGAATCACGCAAAGATCGACCGGACCGCCGCGGCGGTCCGGTCTTTTTTATCCTCCCGCCGTCTGCGGAGCGCTGTCTGCAGGGCGCGCTGCCGCCCCGCGCCCTCCCCTCCCGTGCCGCCGGTGGGCCCTGCTGCATACCTTGGGGTAACGGCGGGCGATCCGCGCCCGCCGAAACCTTCAGGAGGAATGCGTCCATGAGCACTGGAACACTTCAAGTTTTTTCCCGCTCGGCGACCGACGGCATCCCGGTGCCGGGTGTCACCGCGCGGATCCGGCCGGTCTCGGCCGAGGGGACCTCCCGCAATATCACGACCGATTCGTCCGGCTACGCCGACCCGGTCCATCTGTGGGCCCCGGACAAACGCTATTCGCTGGATGAGGAAAACGACACCGTGCTGCCCTACGCGGTCTATGACCTCACCGTCGAGCACGAGGGGTATTACCCCATCACCAGCAACGGGATTCAGGTCTTTGACGGCGAGAACGCGCTGGTCGACCTCAACATGATCCCGGTGGAGCAGAACTCCGGCTTCCGCTCGCTGCCGGAGGTCTTCAACATCCCGGAGCACAGCCTTTTTGCCGAGGACGGCGGCTCGGGGGAGCAGCCGTTGGTCCTCTGCGAGCGGGTGCTCACCGAGGTGGTCATCCCCAACAAGATCGTCGTCCATCTGGGCACCCCCGCCTCCACCGCCCGCAACGTGACCGTCCCCTTTATCGACTACATCAAGAACGTCGCGAGCAGCGAGATCTACCCCACCTGGCCCGTCGAGGCGCTGCGGGCGAACATCTACGCCCAGATCAGCCTTGCGCTGAACCGCATCTATACCGAGTGGTACCGCAGCAAGGGCAAGGGCTATGACTTTGACATCACCAACTCCACCAGCTACGACCAGTACTATGTGCACGGGCGGAACATCTTCGAGTCGATCAGCAAACAGGTGGATGAGATCTTCAACACCTTCATCCGCAAGGGCGGCGCGCAGGAGCCGTATTTCTCCTCCTACTGCGACGGCAAGTCGGTCAGCTGCTCGGGGATGAAGCAGTGGGGCAGCAAGGATCTTGCAGACAAGGGCTATTCGGCGCTGCAGATCCTGCGCTACTACTACGGCAACGACATCGCGCTGGCGACCACCGACAACATTCAGGATGTGGCCGAGAGCTACCCCGGCACCCCGCTGCGCCGCGGCAGCACCGGGGACGCGGTGCGGATCATTCAGCGGCAGCTCAACCGGATCACCAAGAACTACCCCGGCCTTGGGACCATCGGCAGCGTCGACGGGGTGTTTGGCGCCGACACCGAGACGGTGGTCAAGAACTTCCAAAAGCAGTTCAGCCTGACTGCGGACGGCGTTGTCGGCAAAGCGACCTGGTATAAGATCAGCTACATCTATGTCTCGGTCAAAAAGCTGGCCGAGCTGACCAGCGAGGGGGAGTTCCCCGACGGGCAGCCCTCCGCCGGCGTCTATCCCGGCAGCCCGCTGCGGGTGGGCAGCACCGGCGCCTCGGTGCGGCAGGTCCAGTTCTGGCTGTCGACCGTCTCGGGCTATGTCCCCTCGGTTCCGGATGTCGAGGTGGACGGCGTCTTCGGCGCGGCCACCGCCGCCGCGGTGCGGGCCTATCAGGAGCACGCGGGCCTTGTGGCGGACGGCGTTGTCGGGCGCGAGACCTGGGACAGCCTGTACAACGATTACCAGAGCATCGAGGGAGATATCTCCTCCCCCGACGTCAACTTCCCCGGGCAGTATCCCGGCACCCCGCTGCGCCGCGGCAGCACCGGCAACAGCGTGCGCCAGATGCAGTTCTGGCTGTCGGTGCTCAGCGACTTTTACTCCGCAATCCCCTCGTTGACCGCCGACGGCATCTTCGGCGCCGCCACCGAGGCGGCGGTGCGGGCGTTCCAGCGGGTCTTTTCACTGACAGTGGACGGGGTGGTCGGCCCGGCCACCTGGAACAAGCTGTACGAGGTCTACACCAGCCAGATCAACGGGGTGCTGGAGAAAAACGAGCTGCCCGGCGTCTACCCCGGCAGCCCGCTGCGGGTGGGCAGCACCGGCATCAAGGTCAAGGAGGCGCAGTTCTACCTCTATCTGCTGTCCGCCTACTATCCCAGCATCCCGCGGATCAGCTATGACGGCGTCTTCGGCACCGCGACCCGGGACGCGGTGATCGCCTTCCAGCAGCTCAGCGGGCTGACCGCCGACGGGGTGATCGGCCCCGCGACCTGGCAGGCGCTGTACAGCGGCTACCAGAAGCTGCGCACCCTCGACGGCCCGGTGGTGGCCTACTACTTCGCGCCCTACCCCGGCAGCCCGGTCTCTGAAAACACCGAGGGGCAGGCGGTGCGGTTCATCCAGTTCATGCTCGCGGTCGGGGAGCTGTTCTATCCCCCGCTGCGGGAGGTTGCGGTCACCGGATTTTTCGGGGAGGAGACCGCCTTGGCGGTAGCCGCCTTCCAGCGGGAGTTCAGCCTGCCCGAGACCGGCATTGTGGATGAGGAGACCTGGAACGCGCTGCTCGAGATGCTCTTCGACCTGCTGAGCGCGACCGGCGGCACCGCCGAGGAGACGAGCGGCGCCTACCCCGGCTATGTGCTGACGACCGGCAGCGCGGGGCCGGCGGTGCAGGAGCTGCAGTTCTATATGAACGCCATTGCCAGCCTGTACTGCGCGGCCGGCTTTGTGCGCAGCGACGGCTACTTTGATGAGGAGACCCGGCAGGCGGTGATCGCCTTTCAGGAGGGGTTCGGCCTGCCGGCGACCGGCTTTGTCGACCGGGCGACGTGGGAGGTCATCTACAACTACTACCTCACCCTGACCGGCCGCGCCGCCGCCAAGACCAAGATCTTCGTCTATGACGAGTACGAGAACCGGCTGTACGTCTACTACCGCAGCGAGAGCGAATCGATGCCCTACTCCTACGGCACCACGCTGCGGGTGCGGGAGTTCCGCGGCAGCAGCAAGAGCCCGACCCTCTGGACCACCGTCCGTGCGATGGAGAGCTGGAACCAAACCCGCCGCAGCTACGGCAGCGGCATCCCGGTCGGCTACGCCTTCAAGCGGATCTGGGAGGGCGGCCACGGCACCACCAGCCAGCACTACGCCGGCGTCGCCTTCGACGTGGGGCAATCGCTCTCGAGCACCCGGCGGCGGAAGATCTGGCAGGTGGCAAGCGACCTCGGGGTCTGGGGATATGTCGAGCCGCTCTCGATGACCCCGACCTGGGTGCACTTTGACCGCCGGTACGGCAAACCCGCCTGCGGCGGCACCAGCGGCTACCCCACGGTCCGCCGCGGGGACCGCAGCACCTATGTGCTGATCCTTCAGGACGCGCTCAACGCCCTCGGGTACAGCACCAAAACCCTCGACGGCATCTTCGGTGCGAACACCGAGAGCGCGCTGCGCGCATTCCAGCGCAGCAACGGCCTGACGGCGGACGGGATCTGTGGCTGCAACAGCTGGCGCAGTCTCGCCTCCGCCGCGGCCGGCATCGGCCGCACCGCCACCGTCATCGACTGAACCTCTGCCCTTCCCCTCTCCGATTCGACCTCTCACTGAAAAAACGCGCGGGCGGCCCTTTTCGGGCCGCCCGCGCGGCATTTTGTTGTTATTCTAAAACCGTTTCAGCGCAGGAAGAGGCGCAGCAGCCCCTCGTACAGGCTGCGCCGATAGGGCTGATACCGCATCGACAGGTCCATCCAGGTCTTTTTGTCGACGATGCTCTTCTCGTGGGAGAAGGCGTTGAACCCGATCTTGCCGTGGTAGGCGCCCATGCCGCTCTCCCCCACGCCGCCAAAGCCCATCTCGCTGGTGGCGAGGTGGATGATGGTGTCGTTGATACAGCCGCCGCCGTAGCGGCAGCGCTCGGTGACCTGACGGATGCGGCCGCGGTCCTCCGAGAAGAGGTAGAGCGCCAGCGGGCGGGGGCGCTGTGCCAGCAGCGGGAAGATCTCCTCAAACCGCTCAAAGGTGAGGACCGGCAGGATCGGCCCGAAGATCTCCTCCTGCATGACCGGGTCCTCCCAGCCGGCCCCATCGAGGACGGTGGGCGCGATCTGCAGCGTGTCGGGATTGCTCTGCCCGCCGATGGCCGCCGGGGTGCCCTCCATCAGGCCGCACAGCCGGTCAAAGTGCTTCTGGTTGACAATCTTGCCGTAGTCGGGATTCTTGAGCGGCTCCTCGCCGTACTGGCGGCGGATCTCGCGGCAGAGCGCCTCCACCAGTTTGTCCTTGACCGACGCGGCGCAGAGGATATAGTCCGGCGCGACGCAGGTCTGGCCGCAGTTGAGGTATTTGCCAAAGACAATCCGCTTTGCCGCAAGCTCCAGCTTGGCGGTCTCATCGACGATGCAGGGGCTTTTGCCTCCCAGCTCCAGCACGGCGGGGGTCAGCCGCTCGGCGGCGTGGCGCAGCACCTCCTTGCCGACATTCTGGCTGCCGGTAAAAAAGATAAAATCGAACTTCTGCTCGAGCAGCGCCGCGTTCTCCTTCCGCCCACCGGTGACCACCGCGACATGGTCCGGGTCAAAGCACTCCTCAAGCAGCCGGGCAATCACCGCGCTGGTGGCCGGCGAGTAGGCGCTGGGCTTGACGAGGGCGGTGTTGCCGGCGGCAATCGCGTCGGCGAGCGGGTCGATCGTCAGCAGGAAGGGATAGTTCCACGGGCTCATGATCAGGGTGTTGCCGTAGGGGGTGGGCTGCTTGTAGCTCACCGCCGCAAACTGGGCCAGCGGGGTGTGCACCCGCCGGCGCGCGGCAAACCGCCGGGTGTGCCGGATCAGGTAGCTCAGCTCGCTGAGCACAAGGCCGATCTCGCACATAAAGCTCTCATAATCGCTCTTGCCAAGATCCGCCCGCAGCGCCTCGGCAATCTCCTGCTCATGGCGGCGCACCGCGTCCCGCAGCCGCCGCAGCGCGGTGATCCGGAACGCGACGGGCAGCGTCGCGCCGCTCTCAAAAAAGTGGCGCTGGTGCTCCAGAATCTCCTCGATCTGCATCAAACAGCCTCCTTGTCCGGGGTGTGGGGCGCGGCCGGATGAAACGCCACCGCCCGCAGGTCCGACACCTTGTAATAGAACCGCTTCAGCTCCTTTGCATCCATCAGCCGGGGCACCGGGTAGAGCGGGTTTGCCTCCCGCGCGGCATAGGCCGCCATCTGGGGGATATCCTGCTTTTGGATCCCCGCGAGGGTTCTGGGGATCCGCATCCGGTGGTTCATCTCCCGGATTGCCGCGATGAACTTCTGCGCCGCGTCATGGTCGGAATCCTGCTCCTGCGCGACCCCCGCCGCCAGCGCAAGCTCCCGCAGCTTTTTCTCCGCCGGTGCGCCGTACTCCTCCAGCAGGATCGGCATCAACACCGCATTGGCAAGGCCGTGCGGAATATTGTACTGCCCGCCCAGCGAGTGGGCCACCGCGTGGATATAGCCGACATAGGACTTGGAGAAAGCGATCCCCGCGCAGTAGGCCGCCAGCAGCAGGTTCGCCCGCGCCTCCTCGTTGCCGCCGTCCTGATACGCCTGCTCCAGATAGCGGAAGATCCGCCCCGTCGCGTCCAGCGCCAACGCCCGGGTCTCCTTGGTGGTCGAGCGGCCGATATACGCCTCGACCGCGTGGGTCAGCGCATCCATGCCGGTCGTCGCGGTGAGCTGCGGCGGCAGCGAGAGGGTCACCCGCGGGTCCAGCACCGCGTAGCGGGGGATCAGGGTAAAGTCGTTCATCGTGTACTTGTGCTTTTTCTGCCGGTCGGTGATGACCGCGGTGACCGTCACCTCACTGCCGGTGCCGGCGGTGGTGGGGATCGCGATCAGCGGCGGGATCCGCCGCAGCACCCGCAGCAGCCCCTTGAGCTGGTCAAGGCTCTTCTTGGGGTAGGCAATCCGCGCGCCCACCGCCTTGGCGCAGTCCATCGAGGAGCCGCCGCCAAACGCGATCAGCGCCTCGCAGCCCTGCGCGAGATAGAGCGAGCGCGCCTGCTCGACATTCTCGACGGTGGGGTTGGCACAGGTGCCGTCGTACACCGCGCAGCGGATCTCCTGCTGCGCCAGCAGCTGCTCCAGCCCGTCGGTCACCTTCGCGGCGCGCAGTCCCGGGTCGGTGACCAGCAGGACCGAGCGCACCCCCAGCCGCCGCAGGATGTCGGGCACCTCCTCAACGCTGGTGTGGCGCTCCGGCTCCCGATAGGGCAGGATGGGCAGCGCAAGGTGGAAGAAAAACTGATAAACACGGCAAAACGCCCGCATGGCAAAATTCATTCTCTCGGCAGTCCTTTCTTACTGAGTTTTCGCAGATTTGCGGCGATGGATTCCAGCGCCCCGTACAAAATTTCCCTCTTTTGCTCGTCGAGGTCCGCGCCGGCCAGCGCGACCGCAAGGCTGGCGCGGCCGCAGACCTCCGCCGCGACCGCGCGGCCCGCGTCGGTCAGCTTGAACAGCCCCCGGTAGAGGCTGCCGCCCGCGCCCTCCTTGGTGACGAGGTTCTTCTCCTCCATGATGGCCAGCATCCGGGAGACGTCGGACTTGTCCTTGCAGCACAGCTCACACAGCTCGGGCGCGGTGATGCCGTCGGGATAGCGCTGCATCGCGAGCAGATAAATCGCGTGCGCGCCGCGCAGGCCATAGCGCCGCATCTCGCCCGACGCCAGCTTGTGCCAGTGGCGGGAGAGCTCTGAAATTGCCAGAGAAAACCGCTCAGATCGATCTACCATTCCTTTCCGCCTCCCAAATGTTGAAAAGTCAACTTTTGTATTATGCGCCCCAAAAGTTGAATTGTCAACATCTTTTTCCCGGCTTTGCCCCGCTGGTCGAAATGGCGTTTTTTGCGCTGCTGCCGGCCGTTTTCCTCCCGTCAAATCGCGCAAATCGCGCGGCGGGGCCGCTTTGATTCTCATGCAAACCGACGGAGAAAATAGTTTGAAGTTCAAAATAGTTTGACACCCGCTTTTCCCCGTGCTATACTGCACACGGTTCTATTCCTTTGAACTTCAAAATAAAAAGAAGGGAAGGCGGTTTGATGGATGCCGACCGCGCCCAGCTTAACCGTTTTTTGGTTGAGGTGTTCCACGATGTGATGCGCCTTGAAGCACAGGAGCTGCTCAAGGGGCCGTTCAAGAATCTGTCGGTCAGCGAGATGCACGTCATCGAGGCGGTCTGCGACGGGCAGGCCAAAAAGGAGAACACGATGGCCGCCCTCGCCGCACGGCTGCGGGTCTCTGCGGGCAGCCTGACGATTGCGGCCAAGACGCTGGAGCAGAAGGGCTATCTGACCCGCCAGCGCAGCAAGACCGACCGCCGCCGCGTGCTGGTGCTGCCCACCTCTCTGGGGGAAAAGGCCTATGAGGTGCACCGCGCATTTCACCGCCGGATGGTGGATTCGGTCTTTGCCCAGCTGGAGGCCGGAGAGCTGGAGGCCCTGACCCACGCGCTGGAGGTGCTGCACCGCTTTTTCAGCGGCAGCTGACCTGCCGCCCTCTTCGACACGCTTTACAGAACAGAAAGGATGAAAGGATCTATGGCAGTTCGCATTCTCACCGATTCCACCGCCGATTTCACGCAGGAGGAGCTGTCCTCCCTCGGGATCACCGCGATCCCGCTCAACGTCAACTTTGGCCCGGACGAGGTTTACCGCGATGGGCTGGATCTGGACCCGAAGGTCTTCTATGAGCGGCTTGCGACCGCGGAAAAGCTGCCCACCACCAGCCAGCCCAGCCCCGAGCTGTTCCTCACGGCATTTGAGGAGGCCAAGGAGGCCGGCGATGATCTGGTCGCGGTGCTGCTCTCAAGCGCGCTGTCCGGCACCTTTCAGAGCGCCCAGCTCGCGCGGGATCTGTCCGGCTATGCCGAGCACATCTTCCTTGTCGACAGCTGCACCGTGACCCTCGCCGAGCAGCTGCTGGTGCGCCGGGCGGCGGCCTATCGGGATCAGGGCCTTTCCGCCGTCGAGATCACCGAGCGGCTTGAGGCGGAAAAGGGGCAGCTCCGCCTTTACGCGGTGGTGGATACCCTCAAATATCTGCAGAAGGGCGGCCGGCTGCCCAAGGCGGCCGCGGTGGCCGGCACCCTGCTGGGCATCAAGCCGGTCATCACGGTGCGGGACGGCAAGGTCGGCCTCGCCGGCAAAGCCCGCGGCCTCGCCGGCGCCTATGTGGCCATCTTCAAGCTGATCTCCGCCGAGCAGGGCGGTCTGGACATCCTGCGCCCCTATCTGCTGGGCTACACCGGCCACCGGCGCACGGTGGAGCCGTTCCGCCGGTATATCGCCGAGACGCTGCACCTGCCCGAGCCGCCGGTGTCCGCCATCGGCACCGTGATCGGGGTGCACGCCGGTCCCGGCGCCTGCGGCATCGCCTATTTTGCCGCGCAGGACGAGCAGGAGTAACCGCCCGCCTTTTTAGAAGAGCAGAGCAAATGAAAAGCGAGGAAAACGCCGCCCGCAGCCGGGCGCATTTTCCTCGCTTTTTCTCTTTGCCCTGCGGCTCAGTCGATCGGCTTGCGGTAGAAGCCGCCGACAAAGTCCTCGGTCTTATAGATGTTGATGATGACCCGGGGGTCGACCTCCTTCATCAGATGGATGATCTCCTTGACCTCATAGGAGGAGACCACCGTCGTGAGCACGGTGAACGGCCGGTGGGAATAGCCGCCGTAGCCGTCGACACAGGAGACGCCGTGCCGGTAGTGGGCGACATAGGCGTCCAGCAGCTTCTTGGGGTGTTCGGTGGTCATCTGCATGGTCAGCCGCTCGTACCGGGTGTGGAAGGTGGAGATGGTGCGGGTGGAGATGAACTGGAAGATGATGGAATAGCCGGCATAGGTCCAGCCCTTGAACGCGCCGAAGATCAGCACCACAACGGTGTTGAAGATGAAGACGTACTGCCACAGCGACTTGCCGTATTTGTTGGAGAAGTACAGCGCGACAAAGTCGGTGCCGCCGGTGGAGGCCCCGCCCTTGAGGGCGACGACGACACACATCCCGTACAAAAAGCCGCCGAAGATCACATTGAGCACCAGATCGTCCATCAGCGGCTCAAAGTGCAGCACCTTTAAAAAGAGGGAGGCGCAGCCGAACTGGACGCAGCTGAACAGGGTGAACCGCGGGCTGATGCCCCGCGCGCAGACCAGCGCGACCGGCACGTTGAGCAGCAGGATGCCCAGCGAGGTCTCGATGTGAAAGCCGGTCTGTTCGGTGAGCAGGTTGATCAGCTGCGCCACCCCGGTAAAGCCGCTCGAGATCAGGTGGCAGGGGTTCATGAACACCTGTATCGCATAGCACTGCAGCAGCGCCGAGGCCACCGCCGTCAGCAGGGTAAAGCCGTCCTTGTATAGTCTTTTCATGCCGATCTGTTTCACGAATCTGTGCTCCCTCTCTGCCGCCGCGCCGTCGGCACGGCGGATTTACTGGGCTTTATTCTAACACGCCGGCAGGGCTTTTTCCACCCCGTTTTTTTCATTTTTGCGCGCCCGTGTTTGCCGCGCCCTCAGCGCCGGCTCTCCCGCAGCCGCTCGACCCACTCCACCAGCGCGAACCGGATCTCATACCCACCCTCGGTGACCCGCTGTTCCGCCTCGGTATAGCCCTCGTTCTGTGCCGATGCCGCCGGCACGCAGAGCGGCGGGAAGAGCACGCAGAACCAGTTTTTCCCCGCCGCGGCGCCGATGCGCACCTGCACCGCGTCATACCGCCCGGCGGGCAGGGTCAGCCCGGTGTCGGGGTAATGGGTGGTATCAAAATACCGCTCGACCAGCGCGACCTCGACCGTATCGCCGCAGCCGGCCGCCCGCAGCGTATCCTGCGCGATTTCGCGGATCTCCGAGAGCCTGCCGGCGAGCTGCCGCTCGGCCTGCTGCTTGTCCTGCGCCCCGTCAAACAGGTCCCCCGCCTGCGCGAGGATTGCGTCCCGCACCCGCAGCTTGAGCGCCTGGTCCGCCTCGCTGTCGGAGTTTGCGAGGATGTGCAGCCGCAGCGTATCCGCGCGGATCGCGCCGCAGACCGATGCGAAGCTGGAGAAGGAGCAGGTGAGCAGGATCGCCAGCGCCAGACCCAGCGCGAGGGAGAGCCGCCACCGCTTTGCCGTTTTTCCCAAGAACAACCACACCTTTCCCGCCGCCGGCGTATCCCGCCGGCGGCTTTGTGTTTTCAAAGTCCAGTATGGTCGGCTGTCTGGAAAAATATTCCGTTTTTCATCTCCCGCTCCACCGCAGGGCAGGATTGCACCATTTCCCACAAAGGCGCGGGCGCCGCTGCTTTTTTGCTCACTCTTTTTGAAAAAGCGGCGCAAAAAAAAGCGCCCCGTCCCCAAAAGGGCAGAGCGCCGATTTCTTCATAATATCACCCGGCGGTGGGCGGCGGCGGTCTCACAGCCAGCGCTTGCGGACCATCAACAGCACGGCGGCGGCGGTGCTGACCACCCCGATGCCCAGCACGGCCCAGAAGCCGAAGGGGCTGTTCTCAAACGGCACCGGCACATTGGTGCCCCACAGCCCAAAGACGATGGTCGGCACCGTCAGCACGATGGTCAGCGCGGCGAGCAGCTTCATGACGATGTTCAGGTTGTTCGAGATGACCGATGCAAAGGCGTCCATCGTGCCGCTCAAGATGTCGCGGTAGATGTTGCTCATCTCGATAGCCTGCTTGTTCTCGATGATGACATCCTCCAGCAGCTCGGTGTCCTCGGGATAGTTCTTGACAAAGTCCAGCCGCAGCATCTTCTCCAGCACAATCTCATTGCTCTTGAGGGCGGTGGAGAAGTAGACAAGGCTCTTCTCAAGGCCGAGCATCTGGATCAGCTCTTTGTTCTTCATGCTGATGTGCAGCTCGTTCTCGACCCGGGTGCTGTTCTTGTCCACCTGACGCAGATAGAACAGGAAGAGCGTCGCGTTGCGGTAGAGCAGCTGCAGGGTCATCCGGTTTTTCTTGCGGGTATTCAGCCCCTTGACCAGACCCTCGGTGAAGGCGCGGGGCAGCGCGACCTCCTTGAGGCAGACGGTGACGATGTTCTCCTCGGTGAGGATGATGCCGAACGGCAGCGTGTTGTAGA
>CALXBJ010000144.1 GCA_944386515.1 uncultured Pygmaiobacter sp. | reverse complement strand
GGACCTGTCCGCCCGCTGCCGGGAGATCCTGACCATGCTGATCGCCGAGTCGGCGCTTGAGTTTGAAAAGCTGCCCCTTGTTCAGGACGCGGCGCTGCTGCGCAACATCCTGTATTCCGGCGTCTGGACCCGCTTTTTGCAGATCGAGGCGCGGGCGAAAAAACGCGCGGGCGGCGAAGGAGGCAATCAATGAGCGAAAACCCCTATACCGTTCTGGGGCTGCCCAACGGCGCGTCGGACGACGAGGTCAAGGCTGCCTATAAACGGCTGGCCAAAGAATACCACCCCGACCTCAACCCCTCCCCCGAGGCGGAGGAGAAGATGAAGCAGATCAACGCAGCCTACGACCAGATCATCAACCACAAGCAGGAGACGGCCGGCCCCTTCGGCGGCGCATCGTCCGGCTATGGCGGCGGCTACGGCGCAGGCTCCGGAGGATACTATTACGACCCGTTTGAGGGCTACCGGCGGCAGGCCGGCGGGCAGGGCGCCGGCAGCGACCGGATGCGCGCGGTGCGCAGCTACCTGAACGCCCGCCATTTCCGCGAGGCGCTGCACCTGCTGTCCGAATTGGAGCCGCGGGACGCCCAGTGGTACTATTACAGCGCGGTGGCAAACGTGGGGCTCGGCAACCGGATCACCGGCATGGAGCACGCCCGCCGCGCGGTCGAGCTGGAGCCGGACAACCTCGAATACCAGCAGTTCTGGCAGATGCTGAGCGCCTCCGGCACCGCCTACCGCGGCCGGGGGGAGAGCTATGCCCCGCCGGTGGTCAACACCGGCCTTTGCAGCGAGCTGTTCTGCCTGTTCTTCTGCTGCCCGCTGTGCCGCCCCTGCTGATCCATATCCGTTGGCCGACGGCCGGCGCGCTGCGCGCGCCGGCTTTTTTGCGTCCCTTTTTTGCCCCGCCCGCCGCGGCGGGCGCCCTTTTTCCTGTTTTGTCCAAAACACCGCCCGGGTTTGCATCCGGGGCGGATCTGTCCTATAATGGGGGCAGCGGCCGGCACCGATGCCGTGCCCGCAGGGAGGGGTTTTGGTGAATTTTTTCGGGCATCTGTCAACCATCAGCCGCCACCGGTGGCTGGTGATGAAATACTGCTTTCGCGCGGGGCTGTACCGGCAGGGGCTCTGCCATGACCTGTCCAAATACAGCCCGTCGGAGTTCTTTGCCGGGGTGCGGTACTATCAGGGCAGCCGCAGCCCCAACGACGCGCAGCGACGCGCCGAGGGGTACAGCGCCGCGTGGCTGCACCACAAGGGCCGCAACCGGCATCATCTGGAATACTGGATCGACTACCAGCCGGAGAACGGCGGCAGAATGGGCGGCATCCGGATGCCCGCGCGGTATCTGGCCGAGATGTTCTGCGACCGGGTCGCGGCGAGCCGGATCTACCTCGGGGACGCCTACACCGACGGCGCGCCGCTGGCCTATTACGAGCGGGCGAAGGACCATTACCTGCTCCATCCCGACACCCGCGCCGCGCTGGAGCGGCTGCTGACCCTGCTGCGGGACGAGGGGGAGGAGGCCGCTTTCGGCGCGCTGCGCCGGGAGGTGCTCGGCCGGCGATGACGGCCCCGGCGGCAAAAGGCCCCTGCGGGGACCCCCGCCGCGCTGTCGTCTTTTTGCGCGCCGTTTCGTCTTTTTAAGAAAGAACATCCGCGCGGCCGGCGGCCGCGCGGGGAAAGAGGTGCTCCATGTCCGTTTTAGGCAATCTGCTGTGGTTCTTGCTCGGGGGCTGGATCGTGGCGCTGGGCTGGCTGCTCAGCGGGGTGTTTTGGTGCCTGACCATCGTCGGCATCCCGGTGGGGCTGCAGTGCTTCAAGTTTGCCTCCCTCGCCTGCTGGCCCTTCGGCCGGGAGGTGGTCTTCGGCGGGGGGACGGTCTCGCTGCTGGCAAACCTGCTCTGGCTGCTGCTGAGCGGGATCCCGATGGCGCTGGGCGCCGCCGGGCTGGGGCTGGCCTTCTGCGTCACCCTGATCGGGATCCCCTTCGGGCTGCAGTGCTTCAAGCTGGCAAAGCTCGCGCTGATGCCCTTCGGCGCGCAGATCGTCACCCCGCTGCGCCGTCCGCTGTGACCGGCGGACGGGTCGTTTTGCTCGATTGCCGCCCGGGCGTGCCCGGGCCGAGAGGAGGTTTTTTGTGTGACGCCGCTCTTATCTGACAGCACCCCCTCCCGCGCCGCGACGCCGGTTTTGCACTGCGACGCGGCCGGCACGGGGGCGCTTGTTCTGCTGCTGCCCGGCTTTGGCTACGGCCCGCAAAAGCCGCTGCTCCACTACGCGCAGCGGGCGGCCCAGAGCGCCGGCTGCGCGGTGGAGGCGGTGGACTACGGCCCGCTGCCGCAGGGGGAGGAGCTCAACCGCCGGGTGCGTCAGGCCTTTCCCGCCGCGCTGGCCGCCGCGCTCGCCCAGCTGGACGCCGCCGCCGCGCAGCGGGAATGGCGGTCCATCTATCTGGTCGGCAAGAGCTTCGGCACGCTGGTGGCCGGCGAGCTTGCCCTGCAGCGCCCCGCGCTGCCCATCCGGCTGGTCTGCCTGACCCCGGTCGGGGCCACGCTGCCCTATCTCGAGCGGCCGGACTGCCTCTTTGCCGCCTGCGGCGACGCCGACCCTCTGGTCTCGGGGGCAGAGCTGGCCCGGATGCGGGCGGTGCTGGCAGACCGGCTGCAGGTCTTTGCCGGCGCGAACCACTCGCTGGAGGTCCCCGGCGACCCGCTGGCGAGCATTGAGATCCTGCGTCAGGTGACCGCGGCGCTGGTCCGGCTGCTGCGCTGACCGGCCGCCGCTCCCATCCTGGCCCCCTGACGTCCAAGACGGCGCCGCGGGCCGCGCGCCGGCGACGGGCGCGCCGCTTTTTGCCCTTTGTCCCCTTCCGCCGGCAGGCCCTTTGCGCCGGCGTTTTTCCTTGTTTTCGAGCTTTTTTCGGCGCGCGCAGCCGCCCTGCCCGCCGCGCCTTTTCCGGTCTGTGCCGGCATCTTTCGACAAAACTGCCGCCCGCCGCCGCGGGCGAAGAGGTGAACGCAATCATGACCCTTTCCCACTCCCCGGCCCGGCGCCGGGTTCCCCTCGCCCTTCTCGTGCTGCTCGCGGCAGCGCTGGGGCTGCGGCTGGCGCTCGCGGCCGGCGTACCCGGCTATCCCTACGACACCGGCACCTTTTATGCCTGGGCGATGGCGCTGGCGGAAGAGGGCCCCTCTGCTTTTTACACCTCCGGCTTCTTCGCCGACTATCCCCCCGGCTATCTCTATGTCCTGTGGGGGGCGGGCGAACTGCTGCGGGCGGTAGGGGTGCAGGGCCTCTCCGCCGGCGCGATGGCGGTGCTCTGCACCGCGCCGATCCTCTGCGACCTGACACTGGCGGCGCTGCTGTGGCATTTTGCCCGCCGCCGCGCGGGGGAGCGCGCCGGACTGCTTGCCGCTGCGGCGGCCGCCTTCAACCCCGCATTTGTGTTTGACTGCGCGGTCTGGAAGCAGGTGGACGCGGCGCTCGCCCTCGCGCTCCTCGTCTGCTTTCTGCTGCTCTCCCAAAAGCGCTGGTACGCGGCGGCGCTGGCCTATGCGGCGGCGCTGCTCATCAAGCCGCAGGCGCTGATCTTCGGCCCGCCCTTTGCGCTGGGCTGCCTGCTGGCGCTGCCCCGCCCGCTCGCGCAGCGGGACACCCTGCGCCATCTGGGCCGGCTCCTCGCCGCCGCGGCGCTCTGCGTCGGCGCGGTGCTGCTGGCCGGCGTGCCCTTCACCGGCGACCAGACCCCCATCCTCTGGCTGCTGCGCCGGTACACCGCGACCGCGACCTCCTATCCCTACGCCTCGGTCAACGCGGCTAACCTCGCCGCGCTGCTGGGCGGCAACTGGCAGAGCGAGGACGCCCGCATCCTGCTGCTGCGCTGGAAGGACTGGGGCATCCTCGCGATCCTGCTGCTGACCGCCGCGCTCGCCCTGCTGGCGCTGCGCGCGCGGCGGCGGGGCAAGGCGGACCTTTTGCTGCTGGCGGCCTTTTACGGCAGCGGGGTCTTCCTCTTTGCGCACCGGATGCACGAGCGGTACCTCTTCCCCGCGCTGGTGCTGCTGCTCGCCGCCTGGGCGCGCAGCGGCGATGGGCGGCTGCGGGCGCCGGCGGCGCTGTTCTCCCTCTCGCTGCTGGCCAATATGGCCCTTGTCTACCGCTGCGCCGAGAGCGACCCCTTCCTTGAGGGGGCTGCGGCGCGCTGGGTGCTGCGGGGCGCCGCCGCCGCGGCGCTGGCGGGCTTTGTGCTGCTCGCGCGCGCCTGCCTGCAGGTCTGCTGCGGGCGGCAGGCGGCCGCCCGGGGACCGTATGGAGCGGACCGGGTTGCCGGCGGCCCGCAGGAGCAGCCCCCGCAGCGGCCGGCGGGCCGCCGGTCCCCCCTCGCCGGGCTTGGCAGCCGCCTGATCCCCCACTGCCCCGAGCCTGCCCCCCGCTGGACCCGACGGGACACCGCCGCCATCCTGCTGCTGACCCTCTTTACCGGCTGTCTCTCGCTGCCCTATCTCGGCACCCGCGCGGTGCCCGAGACCTACTGCACCGGCCCGCTGACCGCAGAGGTCACCCTGCCGGCGGGGGCCGCGGTGGACAGTATCTGGATCTACCCCGGCATCGCCGAGGGCGCCCTCACCCTCACCGATGCCGCCGGACAGGAGGTCTGCAGCTTTACCCTCTCGGTGGGCAGCTGCTTTTCGTGGCAGCGGCAGGAGGTGCTCACCGACGAGACCTCCTTCACCCTGACCCTCAGCGGCGGGGCGGTCTGCGAGCTGGTCTTTGTCGACCGGGAGGGACAGGCAATCGAGCCAGCCTGTGTGCCGACGGATGCCGCCGCCCTCTTCGACGAGGCATCGGTCCTGCCCGACCGGCCCAGCCAGCTCAACGGGATGTATTTCGACGAGATCTACCACGGGCGAACCGGCTTTGAGACGCTGCACGGGCTGCCCATCTATGAGACCACCCACCCGCCGCTGGGCAAGGACCTGATCGCGCTGGGCATCGCGCTGTTCGGGATGAACCCCTTCGGCTGGCGGATCATGGGGGCGCTGTTCGGGGTGGCGATGGTGCCGGTCTTCTACCTGCTGGCGCGGGGGCTGCTGCGCCGCCGCCGGCTCGCCGCCGCAATGACCGCGCTGTTTGGCCTTGACTTCATGCGGTACACCCAGTCCCGGATCGCCACCATCGACGTCTTTGTCGTCTTCTTCATCCTGCTGGGCGCGGCCTGCCTTGTCTGGTTCTGTCGGCGGTTCCTCGCCGGCGGGCGCCGGGGCGCGCTGGCGCCCGCCGCGCTGGGGGGCGCCGCCTTCGGCCTTGCCTGCGCCTCCAAGTGGACCGGCCTTTATGCCGGCGCCGGCTTTGCCGCGGTCTACTTCCTCGCGATGGCGCTGCGCTGGCGCAGCCTGAAGGGCACCCCGGACGGCCGCGCAGAGGCCAAAAAGGACCTGCGCTTTGCCCTCCTCGCGGGGGTTCTCTTCTATGTCGCGGTGCCGCTTGCGATCTATATCGCCTCCTATCTGCCGATCCTGCTGGGCAGCGGGGAGGGCTTCTCGCTGTCGGCAATCTGGCAGGCGCAGCTGTCGATGTTCCGCTACCACAGCCGGCTCACCGCCACCCACCCGTTTGAGTCCCGCTGGTACACCTGGCCGCTGATCCTGCGCCCGGTGTGGTACTACATGGGCTCGCTGCTGCCCGCGGGCACCGTCGCCAGCATCGCCGCGCTGGGCAGCCCGGTGGTCTGGTGGGGCGGCCTTGCGGGGATGGTCTGGGTCGCGCTGCGGCTGCCCGGCGCCAACCGCAGCCAGCAGTTCTCCCGCTGGTTTTTGCTGCTGCTCTACGCCGCCCAGCTGCTGCCGTGGGTCTTTGTCAGCCGGGCGACCTTCATCTACCACTACTTCCCGGCGATGCCCTTCGCGCTGCTGGGCCTCGGCGCGGCGATTGACCGTCTGGCCGACCGCCGCCCGGCGGCGGCAAAGCGGCTGACCCTCTGCCTTCTGTGCGGGGCGGCGGCGCTGTTCGTCTTCTTCTTCCCCGTCCTGAGCGGGCTGCCGATCTCTGCCGGCTATGCGGCGCTGCTCAAATGGCTGCCGGGCTGGGGCTTTTATCTGGTGTGAGCGGCGGCGCGGGCTGCCGGGCCTTTTGCCCCCCCCGCCGCAGTGCGCTGCTACCCTCTCTTTGGACAAAAAGAGGCCGGGGTGCGATCCCTCTCTCAGATCGCCGCCCCGGCCTTTTTTCTCTTTTTTCGGCTTCGCCCGCCCTTATTCCGCAAGGCCCGACCGCTTGAGGGCGGTCAGGATCGCGGGGATCAGGATCAGCTGGATCAGGATGCCGGGCAGCGCGGTGACAAACGCGCCGGAGAGGAAGCCGGCCAGCGTGTACCCGCTGCCGAACACCCCGTAGAGCAGGGTGTTGACGATCCCCAGCACTGCCCGCCCGCCGAGCATCGCGCCGACCAGCGCGGGGAAGATCCTGTGCCCGCAGCGGCGGTAGAGCACCCCGGCCAGCAGCCCGTAGGCCGCCAGCTCACAGGCCATCGAGACCCCGACCGGATACAGCGGCGGCATCCCGGTCAGCAGGCTGGAGAGCAGCGGGGTCAGCACCCCGCAGGCCAGCCCCCACGGGCCGCCGGCGAGAAAGCCGGCCAGCAGCACCGGTAGGTGCATCGGGCAGAGCACCGAGCCGGCGTTCATCCCGGTCGGCAGCGGGACAAAGTGGACCAGCTGCGGCAGCAGCACCCCCAGCGCAAGGCAGAGGCCGGCCGAGACCATCCGGCGGGTATTGGTGAGTGTCTTGATCTTTTCCATTGTGATACAATCTCCTTTTTTGCCGCCCAAAGGTGGGGCGGCGGTTTAGGCCGCGCCGCTTCTGCCGCGCGCATCGTCTTCCCGGCGATTGCATCTTTTTGTTTTGGTTGTAACCCGTATCGAGGACAAAGGCCGTCCCGGCCCTCTCAGAACAGCGCGGTGGTGTCCACCCTGCAGCCGCAGGCGTCCTCGACCCCGCAGCCCTCGAAATACCGCTCCTCAAGAGGGATCCACTCCCCCTCAAACCGGGCGAGCATCCGCTCCCCGCTGCGCGCGAGGATCCGCCGGCGCTGCGCCTGCTTTGAATGGGTCAGGAAAACCGCCCCCGCGAAGTAGCCCCGCAGCGCGGGGTGCATCGAGTAGCAGCCCTCCACCACCGCAAAGGGGGCGGCGGGCACAAAGACCGGCTCCTTGAGCGCCATCGCATGGCAGTCGAACGGCCGGTAGACCACCGGCTGCCCCGCGGCGAAGGGGCGCAGGATCTCCTGCTCGACCCGCTCGCGGTGGACATTTCCCCCCGGCTCGGCGAACCGCTGCGGGGTGCGCAGCTCCGCGGGCAGGAAATAGTCGTCCATGTGAAAGACCGGGCAGCCGTACACCTCGCCGATCAGCGCGGCGAGGGTGCTCTTGCCGCTGGCGCACCGCCCGTCAATCGCGAGCAGCCCGCCCCGCCGGGCGACCCGCTGCGCCGCGAGGAGGGCGGGCAGGAAATCGGCGTACCGCTGCTCCACCACCCGGTAATGGGGGGCGTAGTCTTCGCGGTAGGCCGCGCTGTGGTGCACCGGCGCCGGCCCGTCGGCAAACCGGGCGCGCGCCTCCTGCTCCATCTGCGCGCGGGGGACGGGCAGCTGCCCCTCCCCACACAGCGCAAACAGCGCCTCGAGCTTTTTTGAAAAGGACGTCTTATCTCCCCGCGCCCGCGCGGCCGTGGCCGCGCACAGCCGGGCGAGCGCCGGCGCGCCGTCCGCCGGCAGCGCCGCCAGCGGCAGCCTGCACAGGCCGTTCCCGATTGGCTCGGGCCGGGTATTCCAAGAGGGCGCCGGCGCGCCGAGAGCTTCCTGCTCCTGTCTGATCGCCTGTTCCATCCCCGCCTCCTCAAGGGCGAGGTGCCCGCACCCGAACTCGTTTTGATAGACGAGCTTGAGGTAGTCCACGGCTTCCATCCGCGGATAGCGGGCCGCATGGTCTTTTAGGATCTGTTTTAGCTCCTCCAAGACCTGCGCCTCCTTTCCGCCGCTTTACACGGCCTTCCCATTTTACCAAAATTTTGCGCCGGTTGCAATTTTTTGGGGGACGGCGCAGCCCGCCGCCCCCCCCTTTTTTATCGCTCACCGCACATTGCCGCTGCTGATGCCGGCCTGCCCCTCGCCGAGGGGCAGCCAGTCCAGCACCTGCGCGATCTGCCGCTGCCAGAACGCCCAGTCGTGGACGCCGCTCTCTTCGACATAGGTCACCGGCTGGCCGTTTTCCAGAAAGAAGTCCCGCAGCATCCGGTTTGGCTCCAGCAGCGAGTCCTCGGTGCCGCAGGCCATGTAGATCCGGGGCGGGGTCAGGGTGGGGTCCCGGCGCATTTCCTCCAGCATCCGGCAGAAGGCGACGCGGGGATTCTTGTCGGTCTTTGCCGCCTCTGCGAGGTCCCCGAAGCAGGCGTCCTCCCCCATCAGCATCTCCCGCCGCGGGTCGTCCGGGGCGTATTCAAAGACGTGCACCGCGGCGGAGAGGGCGGCGATACAGCCGAAGGTCTGCGCGTATTTCAACCCGTTGCGCAGCGCGCCGAAGCCCCCCATCGAGAGGCCGCCGATAAAGGTGTCCTCCCGCTTTGGGGAGAGCGGGAACATCCGCCGGGTGATCTCCACCAGCTCCCGCCCGGCGTATTCGCCGAAGTCGTTGTTCGCGAGCATCTGGTCGATGTAAAAGCTGTTCTCCCCCGACGGCATGATGACCGCGAGATCCTTTGCCTCGGCGAGCTGCTGGAGATTGGTGTTCATCGTCCAGTCCACGCAGCTGCCCAGCAGCCCGTGCAGCAGATAGAGGGTCTTAAAGGGGCGCGCCGGCCCCGACTGCCCGTAGGCGACCACCTTGTCCGCCGGCAGCACCGCCACGATGGGCACCGTCCGCTTGAGCGCCTGCGAAAAGATCGACGCGTGTAAAATTGCCATCTGTCCTTCCTCCTTTTCCCGGCGCACAGTCCGGTTTGCCGCGCGGCCGCGGATCTCCTGTCCGGCACCGGCGCATCTTTATTATACCGCTGCCGCGGGCCGCCGTCCAATGCCCCTGCGTTTTGGCCGCCGATGCCCGCGCGGCATCATCGCTTGCCGGGCGCGCCGGTTTTTGCTATGATACACACCAGAGGAACGCAAGGGCCGCGCTGCGCGCCGGCCGGGAAGGAGTCAGGATGGAAAAACCGGTTTTCGGCAAAGAGGTCTTTGTCGCCCCTGGCGCAAGGCTGGCCGGGGCGCTGACCCTCGGGGACGGGGTGAGCGTGTGGTACAACGCGGTGGCGCGGGCCGACACCGCCCCCATCACGGTGGGGCCGGGCAGCAACCTGCAGGACGGCTGCATCCTCCATGTGGAGGCCGGCCATCCGCTGACCGTCGGGGCGGGGGTCTCGGTCGGGCACGGGGCGATCCTGCACGGCTGCACCGTGGGGGAGAACACCGTCGTCGGGATGGGGGCCATCCTGCTCAACGGCTGCAGCGTGGGCAAAGACTGCCTGATCGGCGCGGGCGCGCTCGTCACCGAGGGGACCCATATCCCCGACGGGTCCCTCGCCTTCGGCAGCCCGGCGCGGGTCATCCGCCCGCTGACCGAGGAGGAGATCGCCCACAGCCGCGCGAGCGCCGCCCGCTACCGGGCCGAGGCGCAGGCGCTGTACGAGGCCGGGGAGATGTCCGCCGCGGGGACGCCGCGCAGCTGACCGCCCCGGCTGCGCCTTCAGGCGATCCCCGTCAAGGGGCCTCGCGGCCTGCCCGCGCCCGCGTCTGCGCCAAACGCCGCGCCCCGGCCAAAAGGACGGCAAAAGCCCGTTTCCGCAGGGAAACGGGCTTTTCCTGTTTTTCGCGTCTATTCCCCCGCCGCGGCGGGGCGTCCTCAGAACACAAGCTGCACCAGCAGCATATAGGAGATGGTGCCGCCCGCCAGCGAGAGCAGGGTGCTGCGCCGCCACAGGTGCAGCAGGGTGATGACCGCAAGGGCGATCAGCTCGGGCAGGCCGAAAGGGGCGCTGGTCAGCGAGACGTTCCGCAGGCAGTAGACCACCAGCAGCCCGGTGACCGCATAGGGCAGCACCCGGCCCAGATACTTCAGATATGCCGGGATCGGCCGGTCGCCGGGGAAGAGCACAAAGGGCAGCGCCCGGGTGATGACGGTGCCCAGCATCACCAGCGCGACCGTCGCCGCCATCTGGGGAAAGGTCATGCTCATTGGGGCTGCACCTCCTCTCTCTCAATCCGCTTTCTCAGCCCGGTCAGTGCCAGCAGGATCAGCACCATCGCGGGCAGGATGAAGTTGTCCGCCCCGAACAGCACCAGCGCCGCCACCGAGCAGAGCACCCCCGTCACCGCCGGCAGGTGCCGCTTTGCCGCGAGCCACTGGCTGAGGAAGATCACCACAAACAGCGCGGTCAGCACAAAGTCGATGCCGGTGGTGTCAAAGGGCAGCAGCCCGCCCACCAGCCCGCCGAGGGTCGCCCCCGTGACCCAGGCGCAGTGGTCGATCAGGGTGACAAAGAAGTAAAACCAGCCCCGGTCCACCCCCTCGGGCGGCTCGGCCGAGACATTGACAGCAAAGGTCTCGTCGCACATCCCAAAGATTAAGTACCACTTTTTGCGGCCGGTGCCGCGGTATTTTTCCAGCATCGAGATGCCGTAAAACAGGTGCCGCGCGTTGACGGTCAGCGCCAGCAGCAGCGCGTTCAGCGGGTCAAAATGCAGGATCAGCAGGTTTGCGGTGACGAACTCCATCGACCCGGCAAAGATCAGGATGCTGGTCGCCATCGGCCACAAAAAGGAAAACCCAAGGCTGGACAGATAGACCCCGTAGGACATCCCGATGAACAAAAAGCCGGTGCAGACCGGCAGGCAGTGCGGCAGCGCCGCAAAAAACGCCTTTTTCTTCAATCCTCTCTCCCCTTTTCTCCCTCTTTTTTTGAGGGACTTCCCCTCAACTGTCTCAAAGCACCCCCGTTATCCCCTCGCCCCGCCGGGCACAAGATAGGGCCCCAGCGCCTCGCGGTAGCGGGCGATGAGGTGCTCGGTCCGCAGCGCGCAGTTGGCCGGGCTGGGGCTGGGCAGCACGGTGATCGGCCGCCCGGTGACCGGCTGGATCAGCTGCCGGTAGAGCCGCCCCGCCGTCTGCCCGGTCGCAAAGAGCGCCTCAATCGGCGCGACGGCGAGGATCGGCCCAAGGTCGTTTGGCACGGGGTCCCGGATCGCCCCGTCGCTCGCGCCCCGGATGCGGCAGCTGGCCAGCGTATCCCACAGCGCGACCTGACGGCGCAGCGCCAGCTGACGGCGCCCCTCGGGGGTGCCGGGGTCCTCCTCCCCCAGCACCGCCGCGAGCGCCGGCCAAAACCGGTTGCGGGGGTGCGCGTAGTAAAACTGCGCCGCGCGGGAGCGGGGCGAGGGCATCGTGCCGAGGATCAGCACCCGGCTGTTTGGCGCCCAGATCGGCTCGAGCGGGTGCAAAACCAGTTCCTCCGTCAAGAAAAGCTCCCCCTTTCCTCCCTTTATTAACGACAAACCGCCGTAAAAAAATCCGGACGCGGCGCGGCGTCCGGACCGGCTGTCTTCTGTTTACTCTTCCTCGTCGGGCTGCGCGGCGTCATCCATGGCGGGGACGTCGTCATCCTCCTCGTAGTCCTCGCTGAAGAGCATCTGCTCATACTCGTCCAGCTCCTTCTCCCGCTTGAGCAGATAGCAGTACCCCGCGGCCAGCGCGCCGGC
>CALXBJ010000143.1 GCA_944386515.1 uncultured Pygmaiobacter sp. | reverse complement strand
CGGCGCCCAGCACCAGCACCTCGATGCGGGCGGTGCGGACCATCCGGGCATAGGCGTCGGCGAGCACCTTGCCGTCGACATCGTCGAGGTCCGCGAGGTAGCCGTTGCGCTCCACCCCGGCCGGCGCATCCCCGAAAAAGAGCCGCCGCGCCTGCATCACGCAGTAGCCGCGCTTGTTGTTGATCTCCCCCTCGAGCAGCTCCCGCAGCTTCTGCCGCTCGATCCCGACCGCCGTCTCGTCAAAGCTGCCGCCCGAGATGCAGGGATCGAACGCGGTGCCGAACAGGATGTCTGCATAGGCGGCGGTCAGCCCCTCGCCGTGCAGCGCATACCGGTCCTTGATGCCGCAGATGCTGATGCTGACGACCCGGTTTTCGCCCTGCACCGATGTGTCTGCCGAGAGGTTTGCCCCGTACAGCGCGGCCAGACGGCGGGAGAGCAGGGTCATGTCGGGGCAGCCGGCATAGCACCGCTCCAGCAGACTGGGCAGCAGCGCGAAGGCGGTTGCCGACTGCCGGTCGGAGGGCAGGATGAAGTGGATGGTGATCCGGCTGGTCTTGAACTGGTCCGCCGGCAGGACGGTGAGCGCGGCGCCGCCGCGCAGCTCCTTGCGCTGCATCACGGTGTGATCTCTCCTCTTGGGTCAAGTCTTTCCCCGCCGCCCCGCTGCGGGGCGGGGTGCGGGACGGGATTTATATATTATAGCCGATTTTGCCCCGCCGCACAAACCCCGGCCCGGTGTTTTTTTGCGGCGGCCCGGTAGGCGGGGAGGGGCGTTTTCCGCGGAGGGACTCGGCAGAGGCCCCCGGGCGGCGGTGCCCGCGCGGCGGTGCGCCGGGCGGCGGGGAGGGGCGGGAAGCTGCCGGCCCCGCAGGGCACCCGCGGCCCCGGATGAAAAACGCGGTGGGCGGCAAAGCCTGTGGTTTTGTGCGGGCGGCTCACAGTCTGCACGGCAAAGCTCACGGTTTTGTGCGGGCTGCGCTGCGGCGGAGCGAGGGTCATCCGGCCCGGCCCTGAACAAAGCATCCCCTTGGGCGGAGGTCTGGCTGCGTCGGCTGTGCGGGACGACCCAAGGCGAGCCTGTCCGCCGTCCGCTGTGCCTTTTTCCCAAAACCCCTCCCCCAAACCTCCTCCCTCTCCTGCCGGGGACGGAGGAGATTCTCCTCTGTCTCCGTTTTTTTCTTCTTCCCTTCGCCTTAGCCTTAGCCTTTGTCTTTGCCTTTGTCTTTGTCTTTGCCTTTGTCTTTGTCTTTGCCTTTGTCTTTGTCTTTGTCTTTGCCTTTGTCTTTGCCTTTGTCTTTGCCTTTGTCTTTGCCTTTGTCTTTGCCTTTGTCTTGGGGGGCGTTTGGGGGGCGTATGGTTTTCGCCCGCATTTCGTCAGGCTCCGTTGGCCTCGAGGTACTCCTCAAGGCACAAACCGCTCTCTTTGATTTTTTTCGCATTTTCGACCCCGACATACCGGTAGTGCCAAGGCTCCCAGATGATGCCGGTGACCGACTCCTTGTCCTTGGGATAGCGCAGGATGAAACCGTAGTCGGCGGCATTTTCCAGCAGCCATTTCGCCTCGTCGGTCTCGGCGTATCCGTCGTCCAGCATCTGGTAATCCACCGCGACGATGTCCGCCGCGAGGCCGGTCGAGTGCTCGCTGCAGCCGTGCGGGGTGCGGATGGTGGCGGTGATGGCGTAGGCCTCCTCCTCGCTGTACCCCTCGGCGATATAGTCCTGCAGCATCTCGTTGAACAGCTCGTCCTGCCGCTCGACGCTGCGGTAGGCCGAGCAGACCATCAGCTGCAGCCCCGTGGCGTTGCCGTCCGCCAGCATCTGCTCCAGCTGGCCGATTGCCCGGCTGTCAAACTCCAGCCCGTTGGGCAGCGCGGAGGTCTCGACGGTAAAACCGTCCGGTAGCGGATGGGTATGGTTGACCAGCCGCATCTGCCAGTCCTCCTCCCCCTGCGCGGCGGTCTTCGCCGCGCTGCTGTCCGCAGCGGCATCCAGCGGTGAGGAGCCCGCCGGCGAGGAGCTGCCCCCTGTCTGCGCGCTGAGGGAGCTTCCGCCCGCATCCGCCGCGCCGGACGAGGAGCCGTCCTGCGCGTCCCTTCCGCCGCCGAGCAGCGCGGTCAGCCCCCACGCGGCGAGGGCAAGCAGTGCCAGCAGCAGCATCAGGGCCACCGCCCGGCGGCGGCGCAGCGCAGCGCGGCGGCGACGGCGGGCCGCCTCGGCGCGGCGGCGCTGTGCGGGGGTGAGGGGCGGCCGCGGCCCCTGTGCGGAGGATCTTCTCTGGGTGAGGTGCGGGTCCTGCGGCGGGCGGCGCACAGGGGGTTTTGGGGGTCTTTGCGGGTTCAAAGGGGATCATCTCCAAGCAGCAGTTTGCGGGGGATACCCCCCGCGGTTTTGGGGACAAATCCATCCCCCTAATCCCATTATAGGCCAGATAAAATCCAGATGCAACTGTGTGAATTTTTTGAAAAAATTTCTTTTTCGCCGCCGCCGGATAATTTCCAAAACAGCGCAAAAAAGCACAAAAAAGCGCCGTTCATTTCCGCAAAAAACGGCTTTGCACAGCGCTTTTTCATAATTTTAGTTTTTTTGCCCGGTAAGGTAGCGCAGGCTCTTTTCCGCCCGCGGCGCCCCGTCAGCCGACGAATGCCTCGTGGATCGCGTTGACCGCCTTGTTTGCGTCCTTGCGGTCGATCAGCACCGAGATCTTGATCTCGCTGGTCGAGATCATCCGGATGTTGATGTTGTTCTCGTACAGCGCCTCAAACATGGTGGACGCCACGTTGGAGTTGCTCTGCATCCCGGCGCCGACCACCGACACCTTGGCGACCTCGTCGTCGTACTCGATGCCGCTGCCGCCGAACAGGGACAGGTGCTCCTGCAGGATCTCCACAGCCGCCTTGCGGTCGGTGCTGGGCACCGTGAAGGAGAGGTCCTTGGTGCCGTCCCGGCCGACGCTCTGCAGGATCAGGTCGACGTTGATCTTGCGCTGCGAGAGCAGGCTGAACACCTTGAACGCGATACCGGGCACATCGTGTACCCCCAAAACCGAGATCGCGGAGACGTTTTCGTCCTTGGCGACCCCCTTAATCATCATGCCTTCCATTGCAGCGACCTCCTTCACGATGGTTCCCGGGATGGGATTCAGGCTGGAGAGGACCTCCAGCTGGACAGCGTATTTTTTCGCCAGCTCGACCGAGCGGTTGTTGAGCACCTGCGCACCCAGTGTGGCCAGCTCGAGCATCTCGTCAAAGCTGATCTCCTTGAGCTTTTTCGCCTTCTTCACGACACGGGGGTCGGCGGTGTAGACCCCCTCCACATCGGTGAAGATCTGGCACAGGTCCGCCTTCATCGCGGCGGCGATGGCCACCGCGCTGGTATCGCTGCCGCCCCGGCCGAGGGTGGTCAGGTCGTCGGCCCGGTTGATCCCCTGAAAGCCGGCCACCACCACCACCTGATTTTTGCCGACCTCGCATTCCAGCCGCTCGGTATCCACCTTGCGGATGCGGGCCTTTTGGTGGTTGCGGTCGGTGATAAAGCCCGCCTGCCAGCCCAAAAGCGAGATCGCGCGGCAGCCCAGCTCGTTGAGGGCCATCGCCAGCAGCGCGCAGGAGATCTGCTCCCCCGACGCCAGCAGCATATCCATCTCCCGGCCGGACGGGTCGCTGGTGATCTCCCCCGCCTTGGCAATCAGGTCGTCGGTGGTGTCCCCCTGCGCGGAGACCACCACCACCACGTCGTTGCCCGCGTTGTGGGTGTTCGCCACAATCCGGGCCACGTTGAACAGCCGCTCCCGGTTCGCCACCGAGCTGCCGCCGAATTTCTGTACAATCAGCGCCATACCTTTCCCTCCTGATCCTCCTCGGATCCCTCAGAATTTTCCGCTCAAAACAGCGCGGGACAAAGCCGGCTCCCGCTGTCAAGCAGGGCAGCAGTTCGACGAAGTTTTCAGCGTATATTTGTGCAAAATAGTTCTTGACAGCCGAAAAAACATCCGGCAGCCGGGGACGGCTCTCTCTTTTTTTGCCGCCCGGGGCGTCCGCTTTTTCGGACAATCTGCAGGGTCTAAAGCACAACTGCCGTCCTTTTTTCCTGACAAATTTGCAGGGTCCAAAGCACAGCCGCCGTCCTTTTTTCCTGACAAATTTGCAGGGTCTAAAGCACAGCCGCCCTCCCTTTTTCCTGACAAATTTGCAGGGCCTAAAGCACAGCCGCCGTCCTTTTTTCCTGACAAATTTGCAGCGCGCAGAAGGCAGTGCGTCCGTTCTTTTTTTAGGACATTTTTTCGCCGGTCAGGGCAGCGGGATCATCCCCTCGTTTTGGGCGACGAGCAGCTGCGGGGTAAACCGCGCGGTGCGCGCGTCCTGCGCCAGCGCCGCCGCGGCACGGCGCGCAAAGTCCGCGTCCTGCGCCCGGCAGACCGCCATGATGGTCGGCCCCGCGCCGCTGATAAAGCAGGCCAGCGCGCCCAGTTCGTCGGCGATCTCCATCACCTGCTCGGCGCCGGGGATCAGCGGCAGCCGGTAGGGCTGGTGCAGCCGGTCCTGCGCGCCGATGCGCAGCAGCTCCTCCCTGCCCTCACAGAAGGCGGCAGCCATCAGCGCGGCGCGGGAGGCGTTGTAAACCGCGTCCTTGTGGGGCACGGCGCCCGGCAGCGCGGCGCGCGCCTTCTCGGTCAGCAGCTCAAAGTCCGGCACAAAGGCGCAAAACCGCAGACTGTCGCCCACCGGCTTTTTGACCGCAAAGACCCTGCCGCCCTCCATCACGCTGGTGACAAAGCCGCCCAGCATCGCGGGGACGACGTTGTCGGGGTGGCCCTCCAGCGCGGCGGCGAGGTCCAGCTGTTCCTGTGCGCTGAGCGGGCAGCCCAGCAGCCGGTTGCCCCCCACCACCCCGGCGGCGATGCAGGCGCTGCTGCTGCCAAGCCCCCGCGCCTGCGGGATGGGGCTGGTCTGCACCAGCCGCAGCCCGGGCAGGGTGCGCCCGCAACGGCGGTAGACCTCCCGCACGGTGCGCCAGATCAGGTTTTCCTCCCCCTGTACCGGCACGCTGCCGTCGGCGCAGCGCACCTCGATGCGGTCCCACTCCTCCATCTCGACGGTGTTGAAGAGGGACAGCGCGATGCCCATCGTGTCAAAGCCGCTGCCGAGGTTTGCAACCGATGCGGGCGGGGATACCTTTACAATCTCTCCCATGGCGTCACACTTCCAGCATCCGCAGCGCGGTGGCCAGATGGATGCCATCCTTCTTGAGTTTTTCCTGCCGCTTTTCCATCTCCCGCGCGGTCATCGGGAAGGTGAGCACCGCGGTCTGGTTCTGGTGCTGCAGGGTGAGCACTACCCCGCCGAGATCCTCCTTGAGGGTGTCGACATCGAGGTTGTTCACCCTGACATAATATGTGTAGCTGTCGACATCGGTGATTTGCCCCTTGAGCGGCGCGGTGGGGCGCCAGAACAGCGAGTCGTGGATCGAGCTGCCGAGCTTGGACGCGTCGATGACGTCGGACACCACCGCGCTGGCGGTGGGCAGCTTGCCCGCGCCCTTGCCGTAGAACATCACGTCCCCCAGCATATCCCCCTGCACCAGCACCGCGTTGTAGACGTCCGAGACGCCGGCCATCATGCACTCGGCCGGCAGCACCATCGGCTCGACCCCGCAGGCAAAGCCGCCCTTTTCGCTGCGGCGGGCATAGGCGATCAGCTTGATCGCCAGCTTCATCTTTTTGGTGAAATAGATGTCGTCGATGGTGATCTCCCGGATGCCGCGGGTGGGCACGTTCTCGGGGTGGACCTCGCTGCCGAAGATCATCGACGCGAGGATCGAGATCTTGCGGCAGGCGTCGATGCCGTCGACGTCGGCGGAGGGGTCGATGGTCTCGGCATAGCCCAGCCCCTGCGCGACCTTCAGCGCCTCCTCAAAGCTCATCCCGTCGTACTCCATCCGGGTCAACATGAAGTTGGTGGTGCCGTTGACGATGCCGCACACACTGTTGACCACATTCGCGGCGAGGCACTGGTGCAGCGGGGTGATGACCGGCGTGCCGCCGCCGACCGACGCCTCAAACAGGAAGCAGACCCCCCGCTTTACCGCAATCGAGAGCAGCTCCGCCCCGTGGGTGGCGACCAGCTCCTTGTTGGAGGTGCAGACATTCTTGCCCGCCTCCAGCGCGGACTTGACATAGTAATAGGCCGGCTTGGTGCCGCCGATCGTCTCGACCACCGTGGTGACCTCGGGGTCCTCCAGAATCGGGTCGATGCTGTTGACAAACAGGTCGGCGTTGGGATGGCCGGAAAAATCCCGGATGTCGAGGATATACTTGACCTCGACCGGCTCGCCGGCGCGCCGCGCCACCTGCGCGGCGTTCTTCTGCAAAACCTCCAGCACGCCGCTGCCCACCGTGCCGAAGCCCAAAATCGCGACATGGATCATCTTGACTTGCTCCTTTCCCGCGGCAGACGCCGCGCAGACCGCCCCGGGGGCGGTTTGTGTCCTTTATTATAAGTCCTTTGCCATCCGCCGGATGCTGACCACGGTGCGCTGGTTCTGGATCGAGAGCAGCACATCGTCAATCGGCATCGGCATCGCGTCGGTGCGCAGGGTCACCGAGACCACCGCGGTGCCGTTTTCCGGCGCGGACTGGTTGATGGTGACGATGCTGGCCCCCGAGTCGGACAGCTCGCTGAGCAGGCTCTGCAGCGCGCCGGTCTCGTCCAGCAGGATGGCCTTGACGGTGACGATTGCCTTGGCATTCTCAAAATCAAACACACTGTCCTTGTACTTATAAAACGCGCTGCGGGACAAATCCACCATCTTTGCGGCGGCAGACACGTTCTTGGCCGCGCCGCTGGCGAGCAGCTCCTTTGCGCGCAGGACCTTGGAGAAAACCTCGGGCAGGATGGCCTGATCCACGATCAGGAACTTTTTCTCCATCATTTGTTCTCCTTTCAAAAACATCTGTTTGTGACATAAAGCAACTATATCATGTTTGGGGCGGTGGGGCAAGCGAGGGAGGGAAATTTTTCCCTGTTGCACAAAAGCTTTTCCCTTTTTGATTTGCACGGGAGGTATTTTGACGGTTTGGCCCCCTTTGTGACAAAAAAAGGCACCCCAGCGGGGTGCCATGAAGGTGAAAACTGTTTTTTACTTGGAGACAGCGTCCTTCAGCGCCTTGCCGGCCTTGAACGCGGGTGCAACGGTGGCGGGGATGGTGATCTCCTCCTTGGTGCGGGGGTTGCGGCCCTTGCGCTCGGGGCGCTTGCGGGTCTCGAAGGTGCCAAAGCCCACCAGCGCGACCTTGTCGCCCTCGACCAGAGCGGCCGTGATGGAATCCAGAACAGCGCAGACAGCCTTGTCGGCATCCTTCTTGGTCAGGCCGGCCTCCGCGGCAACCTTCGCGACTAAATCAGCTTTCGTCATGATCAAACTACCTCCACTAAACAATAAATTCTTTTATTTTAAAGGTTTTCCCCTTTTGGGAACTCAGTCATCCGCCGCCACAGGGACTGTCTGTCCGGCTCACTCAGCGCGGCAAGGCCGCCCTCGGCCGCAAGCTGCGTCTCCGCATCTGCGACAGCCGCGGTAAACCCCTCACAGGCGCGGGTCAGCGCCAGCTCGGCATCCAGCCCGGCGGCGCGCACCGCGCCGACGGCGGCAAACAGCAGCGCCATCGCCGCGGCCTGCTTTT
>CALXBJ010000142.1 GCA_944386515.1 uncultured Pygmaiobacter sp. | reverse complement strand
GCGCAGGCGGCGATCTGGGCGGTATGGGTGATGCAGATCACCTGATGCCCACTGTGGGCCGTCTCGAGCAGCTTTTGCCCCACCCTGCCGGCGGCCATACCGGACATCCCGGCGTCAATCTCGTCATAGATCACGGTCGGGATCTGGTCCTTGTCCGACATCACGCTCTTGATCGCCAGCATAATGCGGGACAGCTCGCCTCCCGAGGCGATCTTTGCCAGCGGCTTCGGCGCCTCGCCGGGGTTGGTCGAGATCAAAAACTCCAGCTCATCCCACCCGTTTGGCCCCAGCGCCGTTTTCTCCTGCGCCAGCGCAAGACAGATGCCCGGCATATTCAAAAAGCGCAGCGACTGGGCAATCTGGTCGCTGAACTGCTCAAAGGCCTTCTGCCGCGCCCGGGACAGCTGTCCCGCCAGACGCTCCGCCTCTGCCCGTGCCGCATCCCTCCGGGCGGAAAGCTCCTCCATCCGCTGGTCCGAAAACTCGATTGATTCCAGCTCAGCGCGCGCCCTCTCGCCAAATTCCAGCACCTGCGCGACGGTCGGGCCGTATTTGCGCTTGAGGTTCCGCAAAAGGTCCAGCCGGTCCTCGATCTCCTCCAGCTGGGACCCGTCAAGGTCAAACCCGTCCAGCGCGTCCTTCAGATCCTGCGCGAGATCCTGCGCGTTGTAGAACAGGTCCCCCGCCCGCTCGCTCAGCGCGGCGTAGGTCTCGGAGAGGTCGCGAATCTGGCCAAGCTGCCCCTCAGCCTCCCCCAGCAGGTCCACCCCGCCCTGAAAATCATCCCCGCCCCCAAGCGCGGTGTAGGCCGCGCCGAGGCTGTCGAGGATCTTCTGCGCGTTGCGGATCTGGTTGCGCTGTTCGGTCAGCTGCTCCTCTTCTCCCTCAAGCGGCTGCGCGGCGTCGATCTCCTCCACCTGATACCGCAAAAGGTCCATCCTGCGCTGCTTTTCCCCCTCGTCCATCGAGAGCGCGCGGATCTCCTTTTCCAGCTCGGTCAGGCTGCGGTAGCTTTTGCGATATTCTGCGCGCATTTCATCCAGCTGCGCGTAGCTGTCCAGAATCTCAAGATGCTTTGCCGGGTTGAGCAGGCTCTGGTTGTCGTGCTGCCCGTGGATGTTGATCAGCAGCGCGCCGATCTCCCGCAGCAGCCCCGCGGTCGCCGGCCGGCCGTTGATCCGGCAGCTGGTCTTGCCGTCTGCGCCGATCTCGCGGTAGAGCAGCAGCTCATCCTCCGGCTCATAACCCGCCTGCTCCAGCAGCGCGCGCACCTCGGCCGAAAGGCCGTCAAAATGCGCCCAGACCTTTCCCTTTGGCGCCCCGCTGCGCACGAGATCCCGGCTGGTGCGGTTTCCGAGGATCGCATTGATCGAGTCGATCAAAATCGACTTGCCCGCGCCCGTCTCGCCGGTGAGCACATTCAGCCCCGCCTCAAACTGGACCTGTGCCCGCTCGATCACCGCAATGTTCTCAATGGTCAGTTCGTTCAGCATAGGAAAGACCTCAATTACCTGATATATTTCCCCAGTTCCGCCGCAAGGCGCTTCGCAGCTTCCTCACTGCGCATTAAGACGATGAAGGTGTTATCCCCCGCAAGGCTGCCGACCACGTCATCCCAGCTGACAAGGTCAAACACTTCACACGCCGCATTTGCCATGCCGCTGTGGCAGGTGACCATCACAATATGCCCGGCACTGTCCACCGAGAGCACGCTCTCGCCGAAAATCATCTCAAACCGGCTGGGCTTATCCCCGTGGGGCGCCTGCCCCACCGAGGCCGTATAGCGGTAATGCCCGTCACCGGTTGCCGCCTTTACCAAGCGAAGCTGGCGGATATCCCGTGAAACGGTCGCCTGTGTCACCTGAAACCCGGACTCCTTGAGCCGGTTGAGCAGGTCTTCCTGCCGCTCGATGGGATAGGCGTTGATCAGTTCAAGAATTTTTTGGTGGCGTTGATTTTTCATGGCGATATCATCTCCCCTTCAATTTTTTGTCAATCGCCCGGAACTGATCCGCCTCCAAAAAGCTGACCAGCGAAAGGCTCTTTTCCGAAAGGCCGATCATGATCTCGTCCTTTTTCCCGAGCGCGATATAATCCCTGCCGTCTGTCGAGAGATAGGCCCCTCCCTCCTCGTGGTCGGAGGTGACAATCCGCAGGCTGCGGTCCGCTGAAAAGACCATCGGCGGGGTGTTCAGGCTGTGGGCGCAGATGGGGGTAACAAGGATCCCGCCGATCCGCGCGTCGAGAATCGGCCCCCCTGCCGAGAGCGAATAGGCCGTCGAGCCGGTCGGGGTCGCCACAATCACACCGTCGCCGCGGTAGCTATTGACCAAGGTCCCGTCACAGTAGATGTCAAAATGGATGGTGTTGGTGCCAGCTCCCTTGCTGACCACCACATCATTCAGCGCGTCGCTGTGGTAGGCCGTCGCCCCCTCAATAGACGCCGACAGCATCATCCGCCGGTCCAGCAGATATTCCCCGCGCACCAAACGGGCAAGCTGCCCAAGCTCGCTCTCCTCCATCGTGGCGAGAAATCCCAGCCGCCCGACGTTGATCCCCAGCACCGGCTTTTCGTACTGCGCCGCCTGTGCCGCGGCGTGCAGAAGGGTGCCGTCGCCGCCGATGGTGACCGCGAGGTCACAGTCCGCGAGCATCTGCTCCGCCTGCGCGGAAAACGCCCCGCCGAATGCGGAGGCCGCGCAGTGCCGGCATTGGGCGCCCGCCCGGGTCAAAATCTCCTCGGCGCGCTGCGCGCAGAGGCAGGCCGCTTCTTTTGCGGTGTTGACAAGGAAGAGTATTTTCATTTTTTGCCCTCTGCCAGCGCCGCGTGTGCCTGTGCGACAATCTCGTCGATCCGCTCCTCGCTCACCTGCGGCTGCTCGTCCTTGGTGACGTACAGCAAAAATTCGATATTCCCCTCAGGCCCTTTGATGGGCGAGTAGGAGAGACCCGCCGGGCAAAAGCCGGATGCCTTTGCGTACTCGATCGCCTTGCAGATCACCTCGCGGTGGGTCTCCGCCTCCCGGACGACCCCCTTCTTGCCGACCTTTTCCCTGCCCGCCTCAAACTGCGGCTTGACAAGGCAGACGCCGGTCGCCGCGGGGGCGGTCAGCGCAGCCGCAACCGGAAAGATGTGCTTTAAAGAGATAAAGGAGACGTCGACGCTGAAGAAGTCCAGCAGGTCCAGCACCTGTTCGGCGGTCAGATACCGCACATTGGTGCGCTCCATATTGACCACCCGCTCATCACAGCGCAGCTTCCATGCCAGCTGCCCGTATCCCACATCGACACAGTAGACCTTTGCCGCGCCGTTTTGCAGCATACAGTCGGTAAATCCCCCGGTGGAAGCGCCGATGTCCATGCAGATTTTTCCCGCAAGATCGAGCGGGAACTCCGCGAACGCCTTCTCGAGCTTTAGCCCGCCCCGGCTGACATACTGCAGGCCGCTGCCGCGCAGCTCAACCTTTGCCCCCTCCGGCACCGAAAAGCCCGCCTTGTCCGCCTTTTCCTCGTTGACATAGACAAGCCCCTCCATAATCAGCGCGCGGGCGCGCTCTCGGCTGGGGGCCATCCCGTGCTCTGTCAGGTAGACATCCAATCTGTTACCCACGTTTTTCATCATCCTTTATCCATTCGGCGATGCTGTCCGCATCCAGCCGGTACATCTTCTGCAGCTGCGGCACCGCAGCGTGATCAATCGGGTCGGTGGGCAGCCCGCGGAAACGATAGCGCCCCAAATAGCCGCCGCGCTGCAGCGCGATGCCAAGGTGCACCCCCACAGAACCGGTCTCGATCGCATCCTCGACGCAATAAATTCGCCCATAATCGAAAAGCTGCTTTGTCAGCTCGTCCGGCAGCGGGTTGATCTGAACCACCTTGAACAGGTCGACCGCAATCCCCTGCCCGCGCAGCATCTCCGCCGTGCACAGCGCCTGTTCGGTCAGCGCGCCGTAGCTCACAAGCGCAATGCCCGCCTTTTCCTCCTCCGCGCCGATCCGGTCAAAAGGCCGGCCGCTGCAGCCCAGCGCGGCAAGCCGTGGCTGCTCGGTCCCCTTCGGATAGCGGATCACCCGCGGCCCGGTACTGGCGGCGTCCAGCAGCTGCGCCATCCAAAAGCGCATCTCCGCATAGTTGCCGGGTGCAAAGACCGGCAGCTGCTCAAACTGGCTAAAAAAGGCCACGTCATAGATCCCCTGATGGGTCTCGCCGTCCCCCGGCACCAACCCCGCGCGGTCGATGGCAAACAGCACGTCCGCCCGCTGCAGGTTCACATCATGGATGAACTGGTCATACCCGCGCTGGAAAAAGGTCGAGTAGAGCGCGATCACCGGGCGCATCCCCTCCACCGCAAGGCCCGCGGCAAAGGTGACCGCGTGCTGTTCCGCCATTCCGACATCAAAAAAACGGCTGCGGAACTGCTTGGAAAAGTGATGCAGGCCGGTCGCGTATTTCATCGCCGCGGTCACTGCGCAGATCCGGCTGTCCTCCTTTGCGGCAGCCGCAACCGCAAGCCCCATCTCCTCAGAGAAGGAATCGCTCATTGCCGCATCCGGGTCCGGCAGATGCTCGGTGTCGAAGGCGCCCACCCCGTGGAAGGCCCCGGGATTGCGTTCCGCAGGGATAAAGCCCTTTCCCTTTACAGTCTCCACATGGACAAACAGAGGGGTAAAATACTGCTTTGCGCTGGAAAACGCCGCGATCAGCTCATTGATATTATGCCCATCCAGCGGCCCGAGGTACTGAAAGCCCATCTCCTCGAAAAAGGTGGAATTGTAGATGGTGCGCCGCAGCACCGATTTGGAATAGCTCAGCGCATCCTTGATGTATTTGCCCACAACCGGGGTCTTGTCCAGCAGGTCCTCGGTCCGGTGCTTTGCCGTGTGGTAGGAGGAGCTTGTCCGCAGATTGGTCAGATAGCGGGAAAAGGAGCCGACATTCTTGGAAATCGACATCTTGTTGTCGTTCAGGATCACTATGAGGTTATCCAGTGTGTCGATGTTGTTCATGCCCTCATAGACCATCCCGCCGGTAAAGGCGCCGTCGCCGATCACCGCGATCACGGTCCCCTTTTCCCCTTTGAGCTTTTTCGCCTGCGCGATCCCGATTGCGGCGGACAGGGCGGTGTTGCCATGCCCGGCAATGAACGCGTCATGCTCGCTCTCCCCTCTGTTGGGGAAGCCGGACAGCCCGCCCGCCTGCCGCAGCGTGTCAAAGCGCCCCGCGCGCCCGGTCAGGATTTTATGGGTGTAGCACTGATGGCCGACATCAAAGACAATCGCGTCCTCCGGGGTGGAAAATACCCGGTGCAGCGCAACTGTCAGCTCAACGGTGCCGAGATTAGAGGAGAGATGCCCCCCCGTCTTGGACACGTGTTCAATTAAAAACTCGCGAATCTCCGCACACAATTGCGGGAGCTGCTTTGCCGGCAGCTCTTTCAGGCACAGCTCTCCGGACTCGATCCGATCCAGAATCTTCTGCACAGTTTTCAGCTCCTATCATCAGGTAACGGGAAAAATCATTGCCATAAGGATCCCCAGCAGCGCGCCGCTGAGCACCTCAAGAGGGGTGTGACCCACCTTTTCTTTTAGCCGCTTGCCGCTTTCCCGCAGCGGGTTGTCCTCGTCTTCTTCCTCGCTCATCCAGTCGTCCACAATCCGGTTGAGCACCTTCGCCTGCTCGCCTGCGGCTCTGCGCACCCCCATCGCGTCATACATGACAATCGCCGCAAGCACAAAGGCAAATGCAAAAAAGGGAGAGGAGATGCCGAATTTGCGCGCGGTCGCAATGGTGAGGGAGCAGACCAGCGCCGAGTGGGCACTGGGCATCCCGCCGGCGCCGAACATCCGCTCAAGATCCAGCTTGCCGCTGATGATGAAGTCGAGGATGGTCTTGCAGACCTGCGCGGCAAGCCACGAGAGCAGCGCGACATATAATAGATAGTTTCCGGTCAAAAAAGCTGCCGCCCTTTCCATAAGGCCGCCCTCTCCCTTCTGTCAGTTTTTCCGCACAACCAGCGAGCGGGCAAACGCGGTCAAAAATGCCGCCTTTTCCCCGTAACAGGCTTCCAGCTCAGCACAGGCCTTCTCGGTCAGCTGCTGCGCCTGCTCCTGCGCCGCCTCCATCCCCTTCAGGGTGGCAAAGGTCACCTTGCCCGCCGCGGCATCGCTGCCCACCGGCTTGCCGAGCTGCTGCGCGGTGGCGGTGCAGTCGAGCAGGTCGTCCACAATCTGGAACACCAGCCCGACCGCACGGGTATAAGCGTCGCACTCGGCCTCATCCTTAGGGGTAAAGGTCGAGGCAATCACCCCCAACCGGCCCGCGGCGTTGATCAAATCCCCCGTCTTGTGGGTGTGGATCTGAATCAGGTCGGACTCTTTGGGCTGCTTGTGCTCAAAGGCAAGGTCCAGCTCCTGCCCGTATACCATGCCGCGTCCGCCCGCCGCCCGCGCAAGGCAGAGGCAGGCGTCGGCGCGCTGCCGGTCGCTGCCGCCGCTCGCGGCAATGACCTCAAACGCAAGGGTCAGCAGCGCGTCCCCCGCCAACAGCGCCGTCGCCTCGTCAAACTTTTTATGGCAGGAGGGCTGCCCACGCCGGGTAGCAGCGTCATCCATGCAGGGCAGGTCGTCGTGGATCAGCGAATAGCAGTGCAGCATCTCAATCGCCGCGCCAAAGGCCTCCGCAACCTGCAGATTGCCGCCGAGCATCTCGCAGAACGCCAAAACCAGAACGCCCCGCACCCGCTTCCCGCCGGCCATCAGGCTGTAATGCGCGGCCTTTCCCACCAGAGAGCCGGGCGCAAAACGCTCCTCACATTCCTTTTCCAGCCGGCGCTCCAGTCGGTCGATATAGGCGGCATATTGCTCTTTATAGTTCTCCATTGTCCTCTCCCTGCGCATCCTGCGCCTTTTCGGTCATCGTCTTCCCGATCTCCTCCACCCGCACCTTTGCGTCCTCCAAAACGGCGGAGCAGGCGGCGATCTTCTTTGCCGCCTGTGCGTAGAGGTCCAGCGCGGTCTCGAGCGGGACCTGCTCATCCGAGAGCTGTGCGACGATCCCGTCCAGCTCCTCGAGCATCTCTTCAAAGCTCTGCTTTTTCTTCAACTTGGCATCTCTCCTTGCCGATTTGATCTACCGTGCACAGCGCCTCCGCATCCCGAAAGATCAGCCGCAAACGGTCGCCGGGGCAAAGCTGCTTCCCGTCGACCACGCTTTTCCCCTCCCGCAGCGCGGCGCAGTAGCCGCGGGACAGGATCCGATAGGGGCTGAGCGATTCCAGCAGCGCGGCAGTCTGGGCTACGCGGGCATCCCCGCGCTTGAGCACCGCCGCGGACTGCTCGTCCTGCTTTTTCATCAGCAGGCCGAGCCGCTCCTCCTCCCGCTCAATCCGGCGGCGCATCTCCCGCATCCCGGGACTGTATAATAATGCAGTATATTCAGTATAACACAGATTCAGCCGCCGCGAAACCTGTAAACGCGCATTTTCGCGAATCGCGTCCAGCCGCGCGCGCAGCGCATTGCGGTCGGGCAGAACCAGCTCTGCCGCCGCGGTGGGGGTCGCCGCCCGTAGGTCCGCCACAAAATCCAGTATCGTGTAGTCGATCTCATGCCCGACCGCGCTGACGACCGGCGTCCTGCAGCGGTAGACCGCGCGCGCCAGCTTTTCCCCGTTGAAGACCCAGAGGTCCTCTCGCGAGCCGCCGCCCCGCGCGATGATGATGACATCGACCTTGCCGCCTTGGTCCAGCGCCTGCAGCGCGCGCACAAGCTCCTCCTCCGCCTCTCGCCCCTGTACCCCCGCATGGGCGAGGAGGAACCGGGCCGCCGGCCAGCGCCGCTGGGCGACCGAGAGGATGTCGTGCATCGCCGCGCCGCTTTTTGAGGTCACAAGCCCGATCTTTTTGGGAAAGCGCGGAATCGGCTTTTTGCTCTCCGGGGCAAACAGCCCCTCCTGCTGCAGCCGCGCCTTGAGCTGCTCAAACGCCATCTGCGCGGCGCCGATCCCGTCGGGGAACAGGTCCTCGACATAGACCTGAAACGCGCCGTCTCGGTCATACAGGCTGACGCGGCAGCGGACAATGACCCGCATCCCGTTCTCCGGCTCAAAGCTGAGCCTTGCGGCATTGGAGCGGAACATTACCGCCTTCACCGAGCAGTTCTCATCCTTGAGCGAAAAGTAAAAATGCCCGCTGCGGTGGTGGACAAAGTTTTGGATCTCTCCGCGCAGCGCGAGGTCGCTCAGCACGGGATTGGATTCCAGCAGCGAGCGCACATAGCGGTTCAGCGCGGTTACCGTGATGATCTCAGCCATCTCTTGCCTCCATCTCCCTCGCCGCGATAATCGCCGCGCCGGCGGCGTTGTCGGAGGAATACAGCCCCGGCACAAACCGGACATCCGGCATCCGCCTTGTCACATAGTCCCGGATTAAATCGCTGCTCATCACCCCGCCCGCACAGACGCAGGGCAGCCCGGGTTCCTGCTCGAGCGCGGCGTGCAGCATCAGGTAGGCCGTTTTTGCCACCGCGGTCAGGCAGTACCGCGCCGTATAGGCGGGCGAGCGGCCCTCCGACAGCAGCTTTTCACACTGGTTCTGCAGCCCGGAAAGGCTGCAATTTGTCCCCTTGACGCTCACCTTGGGGTTCGGCTCCTCCTCGCACGCAGCGGCAAGCTCGCTCAGCTTCGCCCCCGCCGGGAAATCAAACCCCAGCCGTACCCCAAGCCGGTCCACCGCCTGCCCGGCGTACAGGTCGGTCGACTGCCCCACGGTGCGCAGCACCTGCAGGCGGTCGACCAGCAGCAGGTCGGTCGTGCCCCCGGAAATGTGGAACACCAGCGCGCGCTTGTCATATAAATCTCCACCCGCGGCATACAGCGCCGCCGCAATATGCCCCTGCTGATGGGTGGTCTCGATCATCGGGATGCCCGCCGTCGCGCTGATTGCGGCGGCTGCGGCCCGCCCTACCAGAAAACAAGGCATATAGGAGCCTTCCGCCGGTCGGGGTTTCGTGGAAACACCAACGGCAGAAAGCTCCTCAAGGTTCGTCTTTTGTTTTAATTCGGCAAACAGCTGCGGCAGCGCCGCTGTGTGGTGAAAGACCGCATCGCTCTGGCGCAGCCCCAGACCGCCCTGCTTGACCGGCAGAAACCGCTTGAGCATGACCGGCGCACCGCCCGCGCTGTCATAGACCGCAAGCGAGGTGGCATAGTTGCTGGTATCAATGCCGAGGGTCCGCATCAGTCCACCGCCTCTGTCACGGGTGCCGGCGCATCCTCCTGTGCGGCCTGCTCACCGGCACGCGAGCGCGCGAGGGTCCCAAGGACGCCGTTTACAAACTGATAGTCCTCTTCCCCGCCGAACTTTTTGACCAGCTCGACCGCCTCGTTGATGATGACGCTGTCCATATTCTCCTGCTCGCCGAAGAACATCTCGGTGACCGCCAGCTCCAGCACAATCAGGCTGACCCGCGGCAGGCGGCTGAGCTTCCAGTTCTTCAGGTGCGGCTCAATGAGCTTGTCCGCCTCCTCGCGGTGCAGAACCAGAAGGGTGAGCAGCTGTTCGCCGAAAGGATCCACCGCCTGCTCCTCCGTCTGGCGGGAATACTCGATGATCTCCATCATCGTCCCCGGCTGGAAGGACTCCTCAAAAGCGGCAATAAAAGCGTTCTCTCGGGCCGTGCGTCTTTTCATGAAATACCCCTTTATCTCAAAAGCTTAGGTTCTCTTTTCCTTGCCTAAAACACGCAGGACCCGGGCCGCTTTTTGTAAAACGGACCGGGTCAAAAAACGGCCGCAGCGGGCCGTTTTCTCTGTTTACTTTTCCGCGTCGTCCTCTTTGTCGGCCTGCGCGACCGCAACGCCGGTGACCACGACATTGACCTTGGACACGGTGATCCCGGTCATGTTCTGCACGGCGGACTTCACGCTCTGTGCCAGTGCCTCGCTGACCACGGGGATCCGATACCCATACTGCGCGATGATGTGCACCGTGATCTGGGCAACCTCGTCCGAAAGCTCCACCTCGACCGGCTTGCGGATGTTCACCTTGGTGAACAGGCCCTTGACCGGGGAGTTTCCGCAGGAGACCGCTTTGACACCCTCAATCTCAAGCGCCGCCAGACGGGAGATCTTTGCAATGACGTCGGTGGAGATCTGAAGGCTTCCACGCATCATATCGGAATTTTTCACTTCCACAGATAATCACTCCTTCTATTCGGTCCGGCGCAGCCGCAGCGCCGCGCCGTTTGGATTTCAAAACAGCGCTGTCCGCAGGGTGGGGATCCCTTTCCCCCTCCATGCGGGCAGCCGGATCTTGTGGGTATTATACCATTTATTTCTCTCTTTCGCAACAATCCGCAGCGCGCTATTGCACCTCTACCACCGTGATGTTCTGCGCGCTGATCGAGGACTTCGACATCACGATGTCCCGGATCTGGGCAACCTCGCTCTTGGTCAGTGCGTCGCTTTGGGTCTTGACCGCGATATTCGCCTTGTCGCCGTCCAAAAATGCAACGCAGTCGATAAAGCCCTTGGCCTTGATCATGCTCTCGATCTCACCCTCGGCCGCGATGCTGGTGATGATGCCGGACAGCTCCTCCGTCAGCGCTTTTTTCTCCTCATCGGTGATCTTGGCGTTCTTCAGCGATTTTTGCAGGGTGTCCAGCGCCTCGTCCCTTGTCTTGGTCCGGGTCAGCCGTGCCTCGTCGAAATACGCCGAGACCTCCTCGCTGGAAAGGGAGACCAGCTGCGCCTCGCCGTAGTTCTTATCCGCAATCGGCTCGCTGCTGCTCTCGCCGTCCACCGCCAGCGCATCCGGCTCCGCCGCGGTCTGCACCGTCTCGGACACGCCGGTCCCGGCAGTCAGCCCATAGTCCGCCGTCCCCGTCTTCGCGTACTCCCAGTTCAGGTAAACCGCGACGCCAAGGGCGACAACGAGGGTCATCAGGGTCAGTTTCTTTCGATTCAGCGCGCTTTTCATAGTTGTTTCCTCCGTTATGTCATTTTTGTCACGCAGATGCGGCTGGTCGGAATGCCGAGGACGACTGAGACAAGTTCGGTTATCCGCTTGACCACCGCAATGTCGTCCCCTCCCTCACATACAATCGCGACCCCTCGGATCTCAGGCTCCAGCGCCGTCTCCACCAGCGCCTGCCGCCCCGACCCGCCATCCACGATGACAAACTCATTTTCATAGCTGCTCTGCTGGCTGGAATTGGCGCTCTCCTGCGCGGAGGTCTCGCTGTGGGAGGTCTTCTCCTCCGCCGCATAGACGGTCTCGCCGTCCCCCTCAAGGGTCAGCATGATCTTGGCCTTGCCGCCCCCCTGCCCCGCGGCGACCGTCTCGGCAAGGCGCGCCTCCAGCCTCTGTACATAGCTGTCAAGATCTGTCTGCGGCAGGTCGTCGGCCTGCGTCTCAAAGGCCGGCAGCTCGGACAGGAAGATCAGCAGCATCCCCCCGATCCCGAGCAAAAACAGCACCCTGCCCCGCTGCTTTTCCTTTCCCTGCGCGCGCAGGCGCTCAAATATCTTTTTGATCATCATCCTTCATCCATTCCATCCGCCGCAGTCACGGTGACCGGTACGCTGCATCCCAGTGCATCGGCTACCGTCTGCTCGATTTTTTCGCTGTCCTGCTCCCCTGTCACGCGGACCTCGACGGCATCCGCCGTGACGCCGCCCTCCTGCTGCAGCGTCAGGGTCAGGTCGACCGATTCGGCCGCAATCCCCTCCGCACTGAGCGCCTCCTGCAGGACCGCCTCGAGTTGGTCCTGCGCCCGGCCCAGAATCACCTGCTCGGTATTCTGCTGCGGCAGCTCTACCGGCTGCGCGTCCAGCTGCAGCTCTATCTGTGCGGCCGAGAAGGATTTGAGCGGTGAGAGAAGGGTTATTAAAATATATAGGGTGAGCACCAGCTTTATACCAGAAAAGGCCCCCTTCTCCGGCAGAATCCCCTGCAGGATCGAGGTCATAATCGCCCCGATGCAGAGGGTCAGCGCCCATTGTCGGATCCAATCCATAGCCGCCTCCTTAAAAATTTATCCGCTTTTACTGCCCAAGCCCGAGCAGGATCATCAGCGCGGTCGCCAAGGTAATCATCACCGCAAAGAAGATCAGGATCGCGCCGTACAGCTCCAAACAGCTGCAAAAGCCGCGGAACACCCCGCCGACCTTCTGGTTCCCGGTCACCGCGGCAGCCGCTGCGGCGGCGCTGAGCGCAAGGTAATAGACAAAGCATCGGATCAAAATCGGTGCAAAGAGGGCAACCATGACACAGATGCCGGCGGCGCCGGCGGTCCCCTTGACCACCTTGAGCCCCGCATACACCGTGCTGATTGCGTCCGAAACTGCGCCGCCGATCACCGGCACGCCGCTGCCCACCAAGAACTTTCCCGCCTTTAGCGCGACGCTGTCCGCCGCACCGGCGAGCAGGCTCTGCAGCCCGACCACCGCGCCGAACACCGTTGCAATCAGCCCTAGCCCCCATTTGACAAAGCGGGAAATCAGCGATGCTACCCCGCTGAGGTCCGCCGTCGTCGAGATGCCCCCCGCGACGGTCAGCGCCATGTAGATCTTGAGGAAAGGCAGCAGGATCCCGGTAATCAGGTTTGCCGCAAGCAGGACGCTGGAGAGAAAAAATCCGGTGTAGACCGCGCTGGCAGCCGGCTGCCCGCAGCTTGCCATGACCGTCGCAAAGACCGGGACGAAGCTGCTGACAAAGGTCCGGCACTGCAGGACGGCGCTGCCGATCTCCTCGAGCAGCTGCAGCAGCGGCTGGCAGACAAAGAGAAATGCCGCGAGCAGGATTGCCATATCGATCTGGGGTTCCAGCTTCTGGCTGCCGAGGTCCGCGCAGACCGCCTTTGCGACCGCCGCCAGCACCAAACAGCCGGCGAGCCGCCCGAACATCCGCAGCGGGCTTGTCAGCTGGCCCTTGACCGTCTGGCAGAACCGCTCCCACAGGCCCTGCAGGGTCAGGTTTTCCAGCAGTTCCGCCTGATCCCCATAGCTGTCCAAAAAGCTACCGACCTCAGGGGAAAGCCCCAGTTCCTCCTCCGGCTGTTCCGCCCCAAAGACCGGCGCCGCCAGCAGCGCAAAGAAAAGCAGCAGGAGGATAAAACTTGCCATCCGTTTCATTTTGTGTCCTTTCAGCGCATCAGATTCGCGAGGATGCGCACCAATGACTGGAACATCGGCAAGGTCGCGGCGATGATCGCGATCTTGCCCGCCATCACGACCCGTCCTGCCACCGCCTTCTGTCCTGCATCCTCGCAGATATCCGCCGCCCCCTGCGTGACGACCGCAATCCCCACCGCCTTGACCACATAGCCGAAATCCGCGCTGCTGTACAGCGCGGACAGCGCGCTAAAGGTGGAGATCAGCGGCGAGAGCAGCCGGGTTGTATACAACAGAAATAAGCAGCAGACCGCGACGGTCGCGAGGATGGCGTACGCCTTTTCATATTGATTCAGCACCCCGATGAGAACCGCCGCGACAATGGCGAGCGCCGCAATCCGCACCAGCTCCCCCATCATAGGTCAAACAGGTATTTAATCGTGGTAAACAGCTCGCTGATCTGCCCCACGATCATCATCAGCACCACAATCAGGCCGGCAAGGGTGGTCATCATCGCCTGTTCCTCGCGCCCCGACCGAATCAAGACCTGATTCAAGACCGCCACAATGATCCCGATTGCCGCAATTTTAAAGACAAAATCAATATCCATCGGTTTTCCTTCCCTGTCCGTTTTCATACCAGCAAGAGCGCCACCACCACGCCGGCGCAGACCCCAAGGCTGCGGCAAAGGCGGGTGTTCTGCTGCTCCGCCTCCTTCGCCTGCGATGCAAGCGATGCAAAATACTGCGAAAAGAACCGCAGCCGTCCCGCCTCCTCCTCGCCGCCCGTGCTACCCAGCGCATCCCAAAATGCACGGATACGCGAAACTTCCTCCTCCCGCAGCGGCGCGCATCCTGCAGATCTGTCCCAGAATGCCGCATACCACCGCTCAAACGGCTGCTTTTTCGCGCCGTCAAAGCGGAGGACCGAAAACAGCGCCGCTGCAAGCTCCTCTTGAAAGAACGACGGCAGTGGCTCCCTTTTCCCCTCAAGGTTGCGCTGCAGCAGCCCGCAGAGGGTGACAAGATCCTCAAAGAGCATCCTGCGCCGCCGCAGCCCATCCGCCCGCGCACTGCCCGCGAGCCAGCCGCACCAAACAAGCATCCCGCCGCCGCAGAGCTTAAAAAAGGCGGTCCACATAGACGACCTCCCGAATCCGGCCCGGGCACTCGGCCCCGCAGAGAAAAACGGCCGCCGCAAAGGCCCCGGTGCCCAGCAGAATCCTCGTCTGCGGCCTGCGCCTGAGCTCAGAAGGGTCTCTCGCGTGCACGGTGACCACCATCCCCACCCCCGCGTTCACTCCCGCGGCAATCGCCTGCGCGTCCCTTGCCCCTCCCACCTCGTCGCAGAGCAGCAGCTGCGGTGACAGGCTGCGCAGCGCCTGAAGGATTCCCTGCGCCTTGGGATAGCCCGAAAGCAGGTCGCAGTTTTGAGGCGGCGGCTCAAAAAAGCCGTTCTCGCCGACCGGCCAAAGCTCCCTGCGCTCATCTACCACCGCGACCCGCCGCCCCTGCTTTGACAGGATGCGGGAACAGCCGCGCAGAATCGTCGTCTTCCCGCTGCCCGGCGCACCGGCAATCAGCAGCCCGTCCGCCGCGTGCCGCATCAACTCCTCAAGGCGCGGGTCCCCCACATCGGCGCCGACCCGCGCGACCCGGATGCACAGCGAGGTCGGCTGCTTTATTTGCAGAATCCGCCCGCCGTCATCGGTCACCGCCGTGCCGCAAACCCCGACCCGGTGCCCGCCCGAAATCGTAAAAAAGCCCTGTGCAATCTCCCGCTCATAGCTGTGGACCGAATGGCGGCAGAGGGAAAGAAAGCATTCCGCCAGCTGCCCGTGGTCCAGCACCAGCACCGGGGCGGACGGCTGTTTCGCCATCCCCCCCGAGCACAGGACAAGATGGTTTTCTCCCCTCACCGTGAGCGAAACCGGGCGGCCGCTGCGCAGCCGAATCTCGGTGACCCGGCTTGCCGTCTCCGGCGAAATCTGCCGCAGCGGCCGGCGCAGGTAGTCCGGCAGCAGCTGTATCGCCTCATAAAAAGCCTTTGCCATCAGACAAGCCCCCTTCGCTTTAATATATGGGGCCTTGTCCCGCAATAGAACCCCGCCCTACGGACACAGGATCTTGCGACGGGCGGCGCTTTGCCGCGGCAATATGGCATCGCCGTATCCGGCAGCCTTTCAAAAAGAAAAAGACGGCACCGCACAGGATGCCGTCTCTCATCGTCTTTTCTCAAAAAACAAACCGCCGCAAAAGGACGGGAACACCTGCCCGCGGGCAAAGAAAAAACCCTGAATGCGTTTGCATTCAGGGTTTTGGTGCCTCCGATCGGAATCGAACCAATGACACGGGGATTTTCAGTCCCCTGCTCTACCGACTGAGCTACAGAGGCAAATGGCGACCCGGATGAGGCTCGAACTCACGACCTCTAGCGTGACAGGCTAGCGTTCTAACCAACTGAACTACCGGGCCATTTCTGGTGGGAACAACAGGGCTCGAACCTGTGACCCCCTGCTTGTAAGGCAGGTGCTCTCCCAGCTGAGCTATGCTCCCGCACCATGACAACCGTAATATCACCATTGACGGTGCGAGTCAACCGGGATATCCAGATCATTTTCACTGAATAACCAGTGATGGAGCGGCTTACGAGGCTCGAACTCGCTACCTCCACCTTGGCAAGGTGGCGCTCTACCAGATGAGCTAAAGCCGCATATCTTGTGCCGGATCAGCTTGTCTGACTCGCGGCGACAAAAGTTATTTTACAGCAATTCCCTTTCAATGTCAAGCATTATTTTAAAAAATTTTTAACGGATTTTGTACGGGGTTCTTTTCCCGTTTTTTGGGGATCGTGCTGTCTTTGAAAAAATCCGCCTTCGCACTTTTGCGCACGCCGTTATGCCCCTACAAAAAGAAAAGGCGCAGCCGATGCCGCGCCCTGCTTTTCGCCTTATTTTTTCTTTTCGGTCAGCGCGTCGATCTTCTGCAGCTGATGCTCATATCCGCCCGGGCCATACTGGATGCAGCGGTTCACCCTGCTGATGGTCGCGGTGCTGATCTCCACCTCTTTTTGAATCTGGTCATAGGTGAAACCGGAGAGGAGCATCTGCGCCGCTTTCAACCGCTGCGCCATATCCCGCAGCTCCTTGAGGGTACACAGATCCTCCAGAAATGCGGCACACTCCTCATAATTCTCCAATGAGACAATCGCCCGGAACAGCTGCTCTGTCTCGGGCTGATGCAGAATATCCTTTGCGGCCATGAACTCAGCTCCTTGTTTTGCGTTTTCCCCTCTGCGCTTTCGCACTTCACAACTTTATTATAGGAAATCAAAAACAAAAAAGCAACAGTTTTTTAAATCAGAAAACCGCCGTTCACCCCCAGCACCTGACCGGTGATAAAGGAGGCCTCCTCCCCTGCCAGAAAGCAGACCGCCGCCGCAACCTCTTCCGCCCTGCCGATCCTGCCCAGCGGGGTCTCCTGCGCGAGCTCCCCCATCGCCTGCGGGCCGAGGTGGGCGTTCATCTCGGTGTCGATGACCCCCGGGGACACGCAGTTGACCCGGATGCCGCTGGGCCCCAGTTCCTTTGCCAGCGCCTTTGTCAGCCCAATCAGGGCGGCCTTTGTCGCGGAGTAGGCCGTCTCACAGGAAGCACCGGTCTCCCCCCACATCGATGCGATGTTGACGATGCTGCCCCTCTGGCGCGGGATCATCAGCTTTGCCGCCTCCCGCGCACAGCGCAGCGGCGCCTCGAGGTTGACCGAGCGGATTTTTGCCCAATCCTCTTCGGTCAGGTCGGTAAACAGGCCAAACTGCGAGATCCCCGCATTGTTGACCAGCACATCCAGCCGGCCAAATAACTCCTGCGTGCCCTGCACCAATGCGCGGGCCCCCTCCGGCGCTGCAAGATCCTGCACCAGCACCGCTGTCTGCATCCCCGCCGCATTCAGCTCCTCGCTGACGGCGCGCGCGCGCTGCGCATGACGAAAACATCCCATCGCGACATTGTATCCCGCGCGGGCAAACCGGATTGCAATCGCCTGACCGATTCCGCGGGAGGCACCGGTCACCAAAACTGTCGGGTTCATCTCTCCTCCGCCCCAAAAATGGCTTGATTCATTCTCTCTGCCTCATCCGGATAGGTCTCGCAGAAGGCGTCATATGCCGCTTTGCGCAGCGGAGCAAACCGCTCGGACAGCTCCATCTTTGCCGGCATCTCGTATGCCACCATATAGACATCCGCGATGATCTTGTCGATCAGCCGGTCCTTTTTCATCCGCATCAGGCCGAAAATCTGGCTGTTGTAGGTGCCCTCGCTGCAGGTCGAATAGTAGATCTCCATCGCGTGGAACAGCTCCTGCTGGGTCAGTTCTTTTTCCTGTGCGCTCGCCTGCGGATCATCGATTCCCAGCTGATCGAGCATCGTCTGGATCTCTTTGATGATCCCGCGCCGGCGGAAGCGGGAGTTAATATCTCTGGCATGGACATTCATTGTCACCCAAAGGGCAATGTACCCATCCCGCGGCTGCGCCTTAGGCGAAGTTTTTTCCCCGTAGCGGCGCTTCCAGAGCTTTTCCCGCAGTGCGGCCTCCTCCTGATCTATTTTGCCGCTCGAGATCGCCTCCTGCAAAAGCTCCCATCTCTTCTGCGGCGCCGTTTCCAGATAATAAGATTCCGGCCATGGTGCTGCTTCTCTGCGCATCTTCCGTCTTCCTCCACTCTGATCAATCTGCCGCCCTTTGCCGCCTTGTGGCGTTTGTAAAAGGCTGCGGCTGCGCGGCATCAAATCCCCGTGCAGCACATATAGTCTTATTATACCACGGCCGTTCAGATAGGCAAAGAGAAAAGTGCCGCTGTCTTTCGCCGCGCCGGGATAACCCCGCAAAGCGCGACACAGTTTATATCAAACGCCATATCAGCAAGGGAGCAAAAAACCATGCAGATTCATCTAAAGTCGAAGATTCTTTTGTCCTGCGGGCTGGCGACCCTCGCCATAGCCGTTGCCGCCGTCCTGCAGATGCTGAACCCGGGCGCGGTGTGCCGGATAGAGGAGCTCACGCAGATCCCGGACGATGCGTCCTTTTTCCCTCTGGCGCAGCCCGCGGACACCGTTGCAGCCAAATGGGTCGCGCTGACCTTTGACGACGGCCCCAGCAAAAACACCGAGCAGATTCTCGATATTCTGAAAGAGGAACAGGTCCCGGCAACCTTTTTTGTCGTCGCTGCGGACAACAATGAAAAATACCTTCCGCTGCTGACCCGGATTCAGGCGGAGGGGCACCAAATCGGCCTGCACAGCTGCACCCATAATTACAGCGAGGTCTATGCCGACACCACCTCCTTTTGGGCGGATATTAAAGAGCTTAAAAAAAGAATCTCCCCTTATGTGGAGGACCCGCAGTCCCTGCTCTGGCTGCGGTTCATCGGCGGCAGCACCAACACCATCAGCCACCGCTACGGCGGCAGCTCCATCATGAAGCGGCTGAAGGAACAGGCAGCACAGCGGGGCTATCACACCATTGACTGGAACGTCAGCGCCGAGGACGCGGCCGGCGGCCACCCCAGCGCAGAGAAGATTTTGCAGAACATCACCAAGGACGCAAAGGAAAAGGAGGTCTGCGTTGTCCTGATGCACGACACCAAGGCAACCGGCACCACCGTAAAGGCCCTGCCGGACATCATCTCCTGGTTCCGGGAACACGGGTATCGCTTTTGCACGGTGGAAAATCTTCCCCAAACAGGATCCTGAGCTTGCGCAAAAACAAAGCCGGCAGCTTTGCGCGGCCTTTTCTCTCTGCGAAAGGCCGCGCAAAGCTGCCGGCTGTCCTCTTTCCCGGATTTTGTTCGCCGGACAACCTTTTTCCCCAAAAAGCAAGACGCCGCTGCGATGCAAAAATAAGGAGCCGGCAAGACGGAAGCCCTACCATCCCATTTTGCATAAAAAAATACCGGAGCAAAGCGAACCTTGCTCCAGTATTGGTGCGGAAGATGGGACTTGAACCCACACGTCATGGACACACGCACCTCAAACGTGCCTGTCTGCCGATTCCAGCACTTCCGCGTATCGCGACACTCTTTTGCCGCGAAATTTATTTTATCACAATCGGGTTATAAAAGTCAAGTCTCATTTTTTTATTTTTCAAATTCATTTTTTTATTTTTCAAATTCATCTTCGGCGCAGAGGGGCGGCAGTTCCCCTGTCGTCTGAGAGGAGCCCTCCTGCAGGCTGAGGCTGGTGACCTTCTTCAGCCGGCGCTGAATCTGGCGGGTGCGCACCCCAACAAGGTTCTCCAGCTCGTCCGACGCCTGATGCAGCCGGTTCTGGGTCTGCTGCAGCGCGCGTCCAAAGGTCTCAAATTCCGCCTTGACCCCGCTGAGGATGTCCCACACCTCGCTGGAGCGCTTTTGGATCGCGAGGGTCCGAAAGCCCATCTGCAGGCTGTTGAGCAGTGCCGCCATGGTGGTCGGTCCCGCGATGTTGACCTTGTACTCATTCTGCAGCCGCTCCACCATGCCGCGCCGCACCACCTCGGCATAAAGGCCCTCCACCGGCAAAAACAGGATGCCGAACTCGGTGGTCTCCGGGATATGGATGTACTTGTCCCGGATGTCCTTTGCCTCGCTGCGGATGCGCGCCTCCAGCTGCTTGCCCGCCGCCTCAATCCTGACAGCGTCCCCGCTGTCATAGGCATCCATCAGCGCGGCATAGCTGTCCCCGGGGAATTTTGCGTCAATCGGCAGATAGATAAACTTCCCCTGCTCCCCCGCCGGCAGCTTTACCGCAAATTCCACCCGCTCCGAGGAGCCTTTGCGGGTGGCGACATTCTCATCGTACTGGTCGGGGGTGAGGATTTCCTTGAGGATTGCGCCCAGCTGGATCTCCCCGAGGATCCCGCGGGTCTTGACGTTGGAGAGCACCTTCTTCAAATCCCCGACCCCGACGGCGAGGGTCTGCATCTCCCCAAGGCCCTTGTACACCTGCTCCAGCCGCTCATTGACAAGGCCAAAGCTCTTGGTCAGGCGGTCGTCCAGTGTCTTTTGCAGCTTTTCGTCCACCGTCATCCGCATCTCTTCCAGCTTTTTCCCGTTTTCCTCCTGCAGCGAGGAGAGCCGTGTCTCCATCGTGCGGCGGACATTGTCCAGCTTCAGCTCGGTCTGGAGGGAAAGCGCTTTGAACCGCTCGTCAAGCCCCTGCAGCCGCTTGTCCTGCAGCTCTGAGATCTGGCGCAGGGTCTCCGCCTGCACCGCGCCGTAATTTTTTAGCGCGCCGTTCAATGCAGCATTCAGCTCGGTGCGGGTCGCCCGCAGCTCCTCGCTCATCTCATGGCGCAGCTCGTCCAGATCTTCCCGCCTCGTTCCGCGGCGAAACAGCAGCACCGCGGCGCAGACCGATGCAAATCCGCTCAAAAAGGTGAGAAAGTAAAACTGTAGCTCTGTGATCATTCAACGCATCCCCTTCCCCCAACCCCAACCCGGGTTTTGTCATCCTTCATCATCCTTTATAGTATAATTTTGCGCGGCAAAAAAGGCAACCACCCCCATCGGGCATATTTTTTGACACAACGGAGTGGATTCTGTTTGTAAAAAGGCCGCAGATGTTGTATAGTTGTATTGTCTAAAACGGCCGGAGGTGACGCTTCTTGTTTGGGTACATCACCCCCTTAGTCAGTGAGCTGCGGGTCCGGGAATACAATGAATACAAAAGCGTCTACTGCGGCCTTTGCAAGGAACTGGGGCGCCGGTATGGGCTTGCCGCCCGGATGCTGCTCAACTATGATCTGGTCCTGATTGCGCTGGTTGCGGACGGCCTGTCCGGGGAGGCCCCAAACTGCGGCGCGGAGCGCTGCATCGCCAGCCCGCTGGCCAAAAGGCCGGTCTGCGGCAGTTCGAACGGCCTTGCGCTCGCCGCCGATGCGCTGGTCCTGCTGGGCTGGTACAAGCTGCTCGACGACCTTGCGGACAGCGGCCCGCTGCGCCGAATCCCAGCGCGTCTGGCACTGCTTCTGCTGCATGGCGCGTACAAGAAGGCCGCGCTGCAGCGCCCACAGCTGGACGATAGCTTTTGCCGCAATATGCAGGCGCAGCAGGCGCTGGAGGCGGCCGGCTGCGCGCTGCCGGATCAGGCGGCGGACCCCAGTGCACAGATGCTGGGCACATTGATGGCCGCCTGCAGCCCCGAGCCGCGCTGCCGGCGGATCCTCTACCGATATGGGATGTTCTTGGGGCGGGTCATCTATTATCTCGACGCGGCGGAGGATTTTCAAAAGGACGCTCAGCACAAGCGCTACAATGTCTTTCTGCAAGCCTCTCTCAACCGGGAGCAGATGCTCTCACGGGCTCGGGCGCTGTGCAATATGTGTGCCGGTGAGGCCATTACCAGTTATCGCCTGCTGCCCCTGCGGCGCAATGAGCCGCTGATAGAAAACATTCTCTGTCTTGGCTTAGCCGAGCGCATTCGGCAGATTGGAGAGCCGCGCAAAAGGAAAAGGAGCAGAAAAGCATGAGAGACCCCTATGAGGTATTGGGCCTTGCGCCCGGCGCAAGCGAGGAAGAGATCAAGGCCGCCTATAAGGCATTGGCCAAAAAATACAGTGCAGATAACTATGCGGCCTCCCCCCTTCAGGATGAGGCCGACCAGCGGATGCAGGAGATCAATGCGGCTTTCGACCAGCTGATGGGCGCAATCCGCACTGGAAGCGCGGACGCAACCTCCGGCGCGGGCGGCGCGGGCGAATACACCCAGATTCGCCGCCTTATCAATGAGGGGCAGGCCGATGAGGCGCTGCGCCGGCTGCAGGCCATTGCCGGCGGGGAGTCCGGCGGCGAGTGGAATTTTTTGTGCGGCTGCGCCTATTACTATAAGGGATGGCTGGATCAGGCCCTGCCCTATTTTGAGACAGCCGTCCGCCTTTCCCCCGAAAATCGGGAATACAGCGCCGCGTATTACCGTCTGCGCAACTCTGCCGCCGGCAATATCGCCGGCAGTCCTTACGGCGGGATGCCGCAGGGCGTGATGGGGTGCAGCTGCTGCGATATGTGCACCGCGCTGATGTGCATGGATCTCTGCTGTGGTTTCGGGCGAGGGGGCTGTTGCTGAGATGCGTTCCTACACAAAGCGGATTGCGCTGTGCGGGATCCTGTCCGCACTGGCCACTGTCATCCTGTTTTTGGGTGGGCTGTTCCCCTTTGCGACCTTTACCGCGCCGGCCCTCGCCGGGATCCTGCTCTGGCCGGTCGGGCTTGAGTTCAACCTGCAAAGCGGGCTGATGGCCTGGATTGTCGTCGGGCTGCTCTCCCTCTTCATTGTCCCGGACAAGGAGATGAGCCTGATCTTCCTATTTTTGCTCGGCTTTTACCCGCAGATCAAGGGAAAACTTGACAAAATACACAGTAAACCATTAGAATGGCTGTCAAAGATGGCTGTTTTCTTCATAGCCGTCTTTTCAATGTACGGCCTTATTCTCTTTTTGTTTCCTATCGGTGAGATCGCGCAGGAGTTCAAGGAGACCGAGACCCTGTTTCTCGCTGCGTTTGTCGCGGTTGCGGCGCTCACCTTTGTGCTATATGACCTATGTCTGGATCGCATCAGGCTGGTCTATTACTACCGGCTGCGCCCCATCCTCTTCGGCAAGGGCAGATAGGAAAGCACCGGTATCCTTTTTGAAGGGAGGTTTGATCTCTTTTTGTCGCCAAAAGCGCCAGACCCCTCCGCTGTTTGGGAGGGGCGACGAGGTGCGGAGTTTGCGGGAGCATTTTGGCAAAAAGTACTCCCCATCGAAAGATTCGGCGGATGCTCCGCCGGCCCCGATTCCCAATGGGGTCGTGAGAAGACGTAAAAAGAACGGCAGCAATGCCGCAACAAAGGCGTTTTTCAAGGGAAGTTGAATCTGATTGTTCCCCGGCATGGCCGGTATTTTTTGACATCATACAGCCGCCGCGCAAAGCTGCGTTTGTGTTTCGACGGCTGCTTTTTCGCCATGCCAAACTGTTGGGTGGGGCCGTTTTCGGTTGCCCTGCCGCCAAAAATTGACCAAAGGAGAATTTTACTCTATGTGTGGTATTGTTGGTTATGTTGGGCGCCGCGAGGCCTCCGACGTCCTGATTGACTGTCTGAGCAAGCTGGAGTATCGCGGATACGATTCCGCCGGCGTCGCGCTGGTGCGCGGCAAGGAGATCGACGTGGTCAAGGCCACCGGCCGGCTGCGGGTTCTGGAGGAGAAGCTGCAGGAGCTTGGCGGGCTGCCCTCCTGCTGCGGTATCGGCCATACCCGCTGGGCGACCCACGGCGCTCCGTCGGATGTCAACAGTCATCCGCAGTCCAGCTCCCGGATCACCCTTGTGCACAACGGCATTATCGAGAACTATCTGCCGCTGAAGGAGTTCTTGCTCCAGAACGGCTATACCTTTGAGAGCGAGACCGACACCGAGGTGCTGGTCAAGCTGCTGGACTACTATTACAACGGCGATCCCCTCTCCAGCCTGCTGACCACCCTCTCCAAGGTGCGGGGCAGCTACGGTCTGGCTATCCTGTTCAAGGATTTCCCCGAGCGGATCTATGCGGTCCGCAAGGAGAGCCCGCTGATTGTCGGCTACGGCAATGGGGAGAACTTCCTCGCGTCGGATATCCCCGCGCTGCTGAAGTATACCCGCGAGTACTCCATTCTGGAGGAGGGCGAGATCGCCCAGATTGACCAGAACGAGATCCGCTTTTACAACGAGTTCGGCAAGCCGATCGAAAAAGAGCATCTGACCGCCGACTGGGATGTCGAGGCTGCCGAAAAGGGCGGCTATGCACATTTCATGCTCAAGGAGATCCACGAGCAGCCCCACGCAATGGCCAGCACCATCAACTCCCGTCTGGAGGACGGCCTGCCCGACCTGCATGTCCCCGAGCTGACCGACGAGGTGCTGCGTGGCATCGAGCGGATCCACATCGTCGCCTGCGGCACCGCAATGCACGCCGGTATGGTCGGCAAGACCGCGATTGAGCGGCTGACTCGGGTGCCGACCGATGTGGACATCGCGTCGGAGTTCCGGTATCGGGATCCCATCGTCAGTGAAAAGGATCTGGTCATCATCGTCTCCCAGAGCGGTGAGACCCTCGACACGCTGGCCGCGCTCAAGCTGGCAAAGCAAAAAGGCGCCAAGACGCTGGCCATCGTGAACGTGGTCGGCTCCTCGATTGCGCGGGCTGCCGATTATGTGATGTACACCTATGCCGGCCCCGAGATTGCGGTCGCCAGCACCAAGGCATACAGCGTGCAGCTGGCGGTGCTGTATATCTTCTCGCTGCGCCTCGCCCTCGCCCGCGGCACCCTGCCGGAGGCGGAGATCCGCAGATATGTCAAAGAACTGACCCGCCTGCCCGAGCTTCTCGAGCAGCTGCTTGCGGACACCGAGAACATCAAGTACCTCGCCTCCCTGTTTATGAACTGCGAGGATCTGTTCTACCTCGGGCGCGGCTTTGACTATGCGCTGAGCCTTGAGGGGTCGCTTAAACTGAAAGAAATCAGCTATATCCACTCGGAGGCATATGCCGCGGGTGAGCTTAAACACGGCACCATCAGCCTGATTGTGGAGGGCACCCCGGTCATCGCCCTCGCGACGCAGGACGCGATCTTCGAAAAGACCCTCAGCAACGTCAAGGAGACCAAGAGCCGCGGCGCCAAGGTACTGCTCTTCTGCAAGGAGGGCACCGAGGTCCCGGAGGATATCGCCGACTATGTCGTCAAGCTGCCGCAGTATGAGGAGATCTTCATGCCGATGCTGCTGGTCGTCCCCCTGCAGCTGTTCGCCTATTATATGGCGGTTCTGCGCGGCTGCGACGTCGATAAGCCCCGCAACCTCGCCAAGAGCGTGACGGTGGAATAATCCCCCTTTTAAATGCGCTGTGACAGACAGCACCAAAACAGCAAAGCAAGAGGGCAGCCTTTAAGGCTGCCCTCTCTTTTTCTGACCATTGTGGCAAATCTTGTCTGCGTGGCGGCTATTTCGGCCCTATTTTTCTGTAAAGCCAATCCCCTTTTCAGATAAAAACTCTTCCAAAACATCCTCGACTCGGCTGCAAACGCCGTCTGCCGCTGCTTTCACCTCAGGGGCGGACTGTTCCATTGCATAGGAAAAGCCCGCGGCGCGGAACATCGGCAGGTCGTTGAAGTTATCCCCGAACACCATGATCTCATCCTTTGCGACTTTAAGATGCCGCGCCATCTCCCGCAGTCCCTTTCCCTTGTCGGCGAGGGTGATATCCAGCCAGTTGTCCCCGGCCACAGCGACGCTGTACCGGTCCGCCCATCGCGCCTCAAAGGTCTGCCGAATTTGGTCGGTCACCCCCATCGGACACCATGCCGTTACCTTGAGAATCGGCTCGGCAATCTGCTCGATTTGCTCTAATACCGCGACCTCCCTGCCGACAAAATAGCCGACCCGTTTGAGCCAGTCCAAATTCCCATCCAAGATAAACCGGGCGCTGGTGCCGCTAATCAACACCTGCAGCCCGCCGTATGCCGTGATCTCCCGCGCCATCTGCAGCCCGTCCTCACGCGGCAGTTCCGTCAGGGAAAAGCACTCCTCTCGGTCCATCAGCAGCGCGCCGTTTTCGCAGAGATAGCTCTGCGGCGCCCCCTGCCGGTCGAATAGTGCACGCAGGCTCGCATAGGGGCGCCCGCTTGCGGGCACAAACCGGATGCCCTGCGCTTCCAGCTGCTCAATGAGCCGAAACAGCCTTTCCGAGAGCTGCCTTTCTCCCCTCTGCAAAAGGGTTCCGTCAATATCGCTTGCAATCAGCCGAATCATTGCTCCTCCTCGTATCTGTTATCCGTTTGCGCCGTCCGGCACATTTGTGCTATGATAAATTATCCTCGCCTACTATATCACAATTCTGCGGCTTTGAAAACCGCCGACAGGAGAATTCAAGATGAACGGCCAAACAATCCGAGAGCAAAAATCCGCACTGCGCCAGCAGGCGCGTCAGGCATCTGCCGCCTACTACGCCCAAAAAAGGGCGGCGTGTTCCGCCGCGTTGTTTCAGCAGCTGCAAAAGCTGCCAGAATTTGACACCCCTAGCCCGGTCTTCTGTTTTGTCGGGACTGCGCTCGAACCGGACACCCTTCCCATCCTGCGCTTTTTGCTGGAAAGATCCCGCCCGCTTGCCGTCCCGCTGTGCACCGGTCCGGGCCGGATGGAGGCGCGTCTGATCTTTTCCCTGAGTGACCTGCAGCCCGGACATTGGGGCATCTTGGAGCCGGCTCCCGGCTGCCCCGTGCTGAAAAAGGAGCAGATTGGGTTTGCGCTGGTTCCCTGCCTTTGCTGCGACCCTGAGGGGCATCGGCTTGGTCACGGGGGCGGCTACTACGACCGGTATCTGGCCGATGCCCCCTTTCTCTGGGCTGTTTTTTGCCCGGAGGAGCTGCTCGCCGGCCGGGTGCCGACCGAGGCGTTTGACCTCACCGCACCAATTCTGCTGACCGGGCAGCGGGTCCTGCGCCTGCCCTGAGAGCGCCATTCATCCGCACATCCACACAGCACGAGAACAAGCGAAAAACCGAGACGCAGCAGCCATTCGCCGCACGCCTCGGTTTTTGTTTCTCTCTTCTTATCTCCCGCTTTGCGGCGCTCCCTCCGCCACAGGATTCTCCTGTCCAAAACAAAAGAAAACGCTTTGGGACAGCTCAAATCCTTCCTGCTCCGCGAGGTCCATCACATAATAGGGTTCTTGCCCGGAGGCGGGGTCTTCCCCGTCCGGAAAATATTGTGTCTGCGCAATACCGCCGAACACCAGCCCGTCATATTCCGCCGGCACTCTCAGCCGGTAGGTTGTCTCGCAGAGATAGTTCTGCTTTTTCTCCTCCTCAAACAAGGTCGAATCCCAGACATTCTTTTTGGAATAAACAAGTTCGCAGCGGTTTCCCTTGTATTCCAGCGTCAGTGCGTTCTCGACCTCCTCGTCCCCCGAAAGAACCTTCTCCGGCAGTATCCGACCGGTATACCGGTCAAGGACCGCACTGGAAAAGCAAAGGTCCCACGCTGTCTTTGCATCCGTATCATATCGCGCATTGGCCGCCGCCACTACCTTGAGCGTGACAATTTTATAGGCAGGATCCTCCGGGTCCTGCGTGACGGTGACCTCTTGGGGTTCAAATGAGACGGTCACCGCTGCCTGCTGGTGCGGATCGTTGCCGTCATACTCTACCGCCTTTGTCTCAAAATAGCACGGTTCACCCCGCAGCTCGATTCCGTTTTCAGTAAAATAGTCATCATTTTGCTGTAAAGCGGAATCGCTTTTCACGTCTGTTTTGGCCGACGTGTTGGACAGAATATCCTCAAGGGTTACCTGTTTCCTTGAGGAATCATCTCTTTTTTCATCACAACCGAAAAGAGAAAGAAGGAAAACTGCCGACAGGATTTCCAATACCAACCTCTTCACCAAGCCGCCGCGCCTCCTCTCTTTGAAAACCAGCTGTCTTGATTCTACAAAATAAGAATATCCTTCTCTCGCTCCTCTGTCAACAAGCGGGAAATGGTGTCGTATGTTTTCTTTTTTTCCCAAAAAAAGAGAGAAGCGTTGTAAAGCGCTTCTCTCTTTGTGATTCTAAATTCAGGACGCTGCCCTCGGCAAATTGAGCAATACTAAAGACAGCTCTCTGTCCTTTTGAAGAAGAGTTTTGGGCAAAGATTACTTCACCATGTTGGCGATCTCTTCGGCAAAGTTCTCCTGCTTCTTCTCGAGGCCCTCGCCCTTCTCATAGCGGACAAACTTCGAAACCGCGATCTTGCCACCCATCTCCTTGGCGCAGTTGGCCAGATAGGTGCCGACTGAGATCTTGTCGTCCTTGACGAAGGGCTGATCCAGCAGGCAGTTCTCCTTGTAGAACTTGCCGATGCGGCCCTCAACCATCTTGACCTTGACCTGATCGGGCTTGCTGGCAAGCTTCGGATCGTTCTCAATCTGCGCCAGCAGGATCTTCTTCTCGTTCTCGATGACCTCAGCCGGGACATCCGCCTCGCAGACATAGCTGGGGTTCACCGCAGCGATCTGCATCGCGACGTCCTTGCCGCAGGCCTCAAAGCCGGCATTGTCAGCCAGATCGGTGTCAAACGCGACCAGAACGGCATGGGTGCCGCCGCCATGGATATAGGCAACGCAATCGCCCTCATACCGGATGAAGCGGCGGATCTTCATGTTCTCGCCGATGACGAGAATCCGCTCCTGCAGGGCGCTCTCAACGGTGCCGCCCTCCATGCTGCACTTGAGCAGCGCGTCGACATCGGCGGGGTTCTCGTCGATGATCGCACGGGCAGCGCCATAGACCAGAGACTTGAACTTATCGTTCTTCGCAACGAAGTCGGTCTCGGCGTTGACCTCGATGACCACGCCGACCTTCTTCTCCTTATCAACCTCAGCATAGACCATGCCCTCGGCGGCAATGCGGCCGGCCTTCTTGGTCTGGGCAGCGAGTCCCTTCTCGCGCAGCAGCTCGATCGCCTTGTCGAAATCACCGTCAGCGTCGGTCAGTGCCTTTTTGCAATCCATCATGCCGCAGCCGGTCTGCTCACGCAGCGCCTTTACATCCTGAGCGGTAAAAGCCATAATATTCTACCTCCTAATTGCTGTATACAACACTTGAATTTTCGCTGTCGGGTTACGCGTTCTCCTCAGCAGCAGCCTCAGCGGGAGCAGCCTCGGGAGCATCGGAGACGCCCTGACGGCCCTCCAGAACCGCATCGGCCATCGCGCCGGAAATCAGGCGGACGGCGCGGATCGCGTCGTCGTTGCCGGGGATCACGTGGTCGATCTCGTCCGGGTCGCAGTTGGTATCGACAATCGCGATGATGGGGATGTTCAGCTTGCGGGCCTCGGAGACAGCGATCCGCTCCTTGTGGGGGTCGACGATGAA
>CALXBJ010000141.1 GCA_944386515.1 uncultured Pygmaiobacter sp. | reverse complement strand
GAACCGAGATGACCCCGCCGCCGCCCAGCGAGAGGACCGGGACGATCTGATCGTCGTTGCCGGAATAAAACCAGAGCGCGTCTTGACAGAGCGCCCTCGCCGCGGCGAGGGCGGAGAGGTTGCCGCTCGCCTCCTTGACCCCGACAATCCGCGGGTGGCGCGACAGTTCGAGATAGGTGTCGGGCCGGATCGTCATCCCGGTGCGGGAGGGGACATTGTAGAGGATCAGCGGCAGCGAGACACTCTCCGCAATCGCGTAAAAATGCCGCACCAGCCCCTCCTGCGAGGTCTTGTTGTAATAGGGGGTCACGGTTAGCAGCGCATCGGCCCCCAGCGCCTGCGCGGCCTTGGATTGCTCGATGGCATGGCGGGTATCGTTGGAGCCGGTCCCCACGAGGACCGGCAGCCGGCCGGCTGAAGAGCGCACCGCGCAGCGGATGACCTGTGTGCGCTCAGACTCGGTGAGGGTGGAGGCCTCGCCGCTGGTGCCGCAGACCAGCAGCGCATCGGCCCCGCCGTCGATCACAAATTCGATGAGATCCTTTAAACTGTCCAGATTGATGGAACCGTCCTCCGTCATCGGCGTTACAAGTGCAACGCAGCATCCTGTAAAGACGCAGGGTTTCATGCAAGCCTCCCGTATTCAGTTTTGAGGATCATCCGTCTTTGTTTCTCAGATCATCTCGTGCTCGATCATGTATTTTGCGATCTGGACCGCATTGGCGGCGGCGCCCTTGCGGATGTTATCCGCCACACACCACATATTCAGGCCGTTCTCGACGCTGTCGTCCCGGCGCAGGCGGCCGACATACACCTCGTTGTGGCCGCTGGCCTCGCTCGCGAGCGGATATACGTCATGCGCGACGTCATCGCGGACGCCAAGCCCCTCCATCTGGGACATCGCCTCGCGGACCTCCTCGAGCTGATAGGGCTTTTTGAGCTCGACATTGATCGACTCACTGTGCCCGTTAAAGACGGGAACCCGCACGGTGGTGGCGGTGATGCGGATCGAATCATCCCCTAAAATCTTATGCGTTTCGTCCATCATCTTATGTTCTTCCTTGGTGTAGCCATCCTCGAGGAAGACGTCGATGTGGGGGATGCAGTTGGAGAAGATGGGATAGGGGAACTTTTCAAGCGGATAGTCCTCTTTTCCCTCGGCAAAGGCCTTCGCGCCGTGCTCCAGATCGTTCCAGCCCTTGACCCCGGCGCCGGACACCGCCTGATAGGTGGAGTAGACAATCCGCTTGATGCCGTACAGGTCCTGCAGCACCTTCAGCGGCAGCATCGCCTGAATGGTGCTGCAGTTGGGGTTTGCGATGATCCCGTGATGCCACGCGATGTCCTGCGGGTTGACCTCCGGCACCACCAAGGGCACATCCTTGTCCATCCGCCACTGGGAGCTGTTGTCGATGACAACACACCCCTTTGCCGCGGCGATGGGGGCAAACTTCTTGCTGATTGAGGCGCCGGCGGAGAAGAGCGCGATGTCAAATCCCTCGTCAAAGCTCTGCTCGGTCAGCTCTTCAACGGTGTACTCCTTGCCCAAAAGCGGGAGCTTTGTGCCCGCGCTGCGCGCAGAGGCGAACAGCTTGTATTTCGAGACCGGAAGCTGATACTCCTCCAGCACCTTCAAAAATGTCCTGCCAACCATACCGGTGGCGCCCACAACAGCGATACGTACCTCTTTCATCCTGCATAACTCCTCTTATCAGAATTTAACCAGCACAGCAGCCGCAAAAACGGCAGGCTTGAAAAAAGCTCCCTAATACAATATAATAAAATGGCTGTTTGTGTGAGAGAACGCCATCCTTTGCCAGCGGGGGCTTTTCCCACATAATATAGCACCAGCGTCTTTATCGTGTCAATGAAAAATGCCGAAAAAACGGCATTTTTGTTGTTTTATACGAAATACTTGTTTTTCATATAAAAACAGTCTTAAGAGAAGGAAGTTGCATATGCAGAAAAGTGATTTTTACTATGATCTGCCAAAAGACCGGATTGCGCAGGAGCCGGCGGAGCCGCGCGACAGCGCGAGGATGATGGTGATGGACCGCAAAAGCGGGGAGATCCGGCACAAGATCTTCAGCGAGCTGCCGCTTTTTCTGGAGCCGGGCGACCTTTTGGTCGTCAACAACTCCAAGGTGCTGCCCGCCCGCCTGCTCGGCACGAAGGAGGGCGGCGGCGCCGCCTGTGAGATCCTGCTGCTGCGGGAGCGGCAGACCGATGTCTGGGAGTGCCTTGAAAAGCCCGGCAAGCGACTCAAGGCCGGTGCGCGGGTGGTCTTCGGCGATGGGATTTTGACCGCGGAGATCCTCGCTACGCAGGAGGACGGGAACAAGATTGTCTCCTTCACCCATCCCGGCCGGGGCTTCTATGAGGCGATCGACCTTGTCGGAAAGCTGCCGCTGCCGCACTATATCGAGAAGGAGATGGAGGACGATTCGGAATACCAGACCGTCTATGCCACCCAGCTCGGCAGCGCGGCGGCCCCGACGGCGGGCCTGCATTTTACGCAGGGGCTGCTGGACAAGCTGACGGCGCAGGGGATTGGTGTGGCGCAGCTCACCCTCCATGTGGGGCTTGGGACCTTCCGCCCGGTCAAGGTCGACAACATTGAGGAGCACCATATGCACACCGAGTGGTATTCGGTCTCGGAGGAGACCGCGCGGCGCATCCGCGAGACCAAGCAGGCCGGCCACCGGGTGATCGCGGTCGGCACCACCAGCTGCCGGACACTGGAGTCGATGTGGCAGGCGCACGGGGAGATCTGCCCCTGTGAGGGGGAGACGGATATCTTTATGTATCCCGGCTTTGAGTTCAAGGTCATCGACGGCCTTATCACCAACTTCCACCTGCCGGAGAGCACCTTGATTATGCTGGTATCCGCCTTTGCCGGATATGAGCACACCATGCAGGCGTATGATATCGCGGTCAAAGAGGGATACCGCTTTTATTCCTTTGGCGACGCGATGCTGATTCTGTGATTTTGAAGGAGGACCCATGTACGAACTGATTAAAACGGAACATAACGCCCGCCGCGGGCGGTTCAAAACGGTGCATGGCACCGTGGAGACCCCGGCCTTTATGAACGTGGCGACCGCCGCCGCAATCAAGGGCGGCCTGTCCGCCTTTGACCTAAAGGAGATCAAATGTCAGGTGATGCTCTGCAACACCTACCACCTCCATCTGCGCCCGGGGGACGAGCTGGTGCGGGATATGGGCGGGCTGCACCGCTTTACCCGGTGGGATGGCCCAATCCTCACCGATTCGGGCGGATTTCAGGTCTTCAGCCTCGCCTCGCTGCGCAAGATCAAGGAGGAGGGGGTCACCTTCAACTCCCATATCGACGGGCGGCGGATCTTTATGGGGCCGGAGGAGAGTATGCAGATTCAGGCGAACCTCGGTTCCACCATTGCGATGGCGTTTGACGAGTGCATCAAGAACCCGGCGGAATACCGGTATGCCAAGAATTCCTGCGACCGTACCGTCCGCTGGCTCAAGCGGTGCAAGGCTGAGATGCAGCGGCTCAAAAATGAGGGGAAGGCGGTCAACCCGAACCAGATGCTCTTCGGCATCAATCAGGGCTGCTGCTTTGACGATCTCAGAATCGAGCACATGAAGCAGATTGCCGACCTCGACCTCGACGGGTACAGCATCGGCGGGCTCGCCGTCGGGGAGCCGACCGAGGAGATGTACCGGGTGATCTCGGTGGTGGAGGAATATATGCCCAAGGACAAGATCCGCTACCTGATGGGGGTCGGCACCCCCAGCAACATCCTCGAGGCAATCGCGCGGGGCGTGGACCTGTTTGACTGTGTGATGCCGGCGCGGAACGCGCGGCACGGGCATTTTAACACCTGGAACGGCATCATCAATATCCGCAACGCGAAGTATGAGCGGGATGAGCAGCCGATTGACCCCGCGTGCGATTGCCCGGTCTGCCGCAATTTCAGCCGCAGCTATATCCGCCACCTGTTCAAAGCGGATGAGATCCTCGGCCTGCGGCTCGGCGTCATGCACAACCTGTATTTTTATAACACGCTGCTGGAGCGCTGCCGCGCCGCGCTGGATGCCGGGGAATTTGAGCAGTTCCGCGCAAAATACAGCCCGATTCTGGACAAAAGAATCTGAACAAGCGGGTTTTCATTGTTCTAAAATGGTGAAAATGCTTGCATATAACCGCGCTATTGGTTATAATTGTTTATGTTGCAATTGAACTTTTAGGAGGAGTATTTTAGATGCTGCCAATTTTTCTGACAACCGATGCGACCACCGCCAACACCACGGCTAGCCTGCTGAGCATGATTGTGCCGTTTGCCGCTGTGTTTGTGATTATGTATTTCCTGATGATCCGCCCGCAGCGGAAAAAGGACAAGCAGCTGCAGGATATGCGCAGCTCGCTGGAAATCGGCGACAATGTGACCACCATCGGCGGGATTGTGGGCCGGGTCGTCGCCCTCAAGGACGATACCGTCGTGCTGGAGACTGGTACCGACCGCAACCGTGTGCGGTTTAAGAGATGGGCGGTTCAGGAAGTCGAGAAGCTCACCCTCGAATAAGCCTTTTTCCATTATAAAATCATAAACAAAACACCCCCTGAATACACTTTGAGTGTAGTTGGGGGTGTTTTTTTATGTCTAAAAGAACTGCAGTTTTAAAAAAAGAAGGGGTTTCCATCCTGATGCCGGTGCTGCTTTCCTTTTCGGCGGGGATCCTGCTGACGCTGGCGCAGTTCGCACTGCTGTGCAGCATCATGTGCAAGACCGACATTCCCGCCTCGGTGCTGGGGCCGCTGTCCACCGGCGCCGTCTGCATCGCCGTGCTGCTGGCCGGGATGCTGCTTGCCTTTTTGGTTGGGCGGCGGGGGATGCTGCTGGGGTTTGCGCAGGGGGCGGTTTTCTTTGGGATGATCCTGCTTGCCGCCCTGCTGCAGGGCGCCGTGCAGTTTTCCGCGCTGGCCTTTGTCAAACTGATCGCCCTGTGTGCCGCCGGCGGAATCGGCGGGTATCTGGGAATTCTGCTCGCAGAGCGCAGCCGCAGAAAGCGCTGACGTCGAACTGCCTGTTGCCCTTGATGTCAAAGCAGCCGCGGCGGTATGCGCCACAGCTGACAGAAGAAAAGAGGTTTTCGGATTGAGAAAGAGACGGAGTCTCCAAAGAAACGCCGCAGTCAGATTGATTTTCGCGCTGTACTATCTCGGGCTGGTGCTCGGCGCGCTCTATGCCTCCGCGCAGGCGGAAAAAGAGGAGAGCTACCTTTATTATTATGTCAGCAGCTTTCTTGGGAGGCATACGGATGGGCGCTTTTTGTCCGCATTTTCGCTCTCCTTTTTGGCGCTTTTGGGGATGAACCTGTTTTTGCTGCTGTGTAGCTTCGCTTGTTTTGGGATGCCCTTCATCCTGCTGTTCGCGCTGTTGCGCGGGGTCAGCGGGGGAATGATCGGCGCCTTTCTCTATCTGGAATACGGGTGGAAGGGGATCTTGTTCCAGCTGCTGATTCTGCTGCTTCCGGCAGTGATCCAATCACTGGAGCTTTTGTGGTTTGCCGCCCGCACCCTGAAAAATTCGGCAAGGCTGTTTCAGTGCACCCTGCTGCGCCGGCGCGCCGGTGCGGCTGCGCCGCTGGATCCGGCCGACACACTGCAGGACTTTGTGCTGTTTGCCACAGTCGGGATGGCGGGCGCGATTTTAGAGGGCACGCTGTCAATGCTGTTCGGCGCCGTCTTCGGGATGTAGCGGCTTTGGCTCGGCGGCATCCACCTGCGGGTCCTTGGCATCGGACAAGCGCTCCTTTTGGGAAGGAGGCTTCCTTTTGACCTTTGCAAGGGGAGAGGACTTGACAGCTGCATCCAGCTGGGAGCGGGAAATGTGGGTATAAATCTGGGTGGTGGAGACATTGACATGGCCGAGGATCTCCTGCAGCGCCAGCATATCCGCCTGCCCGCTGCGGTACATCAGGGTCGCCGCCGTGTGACGCAGCTTGTGGGGAGAATACCCCTTGCCGGAAAGGCCGGCCTGCGCGAGACACTGCTCGACAATCTGCTCAACCCTGCGGGCGGAGAGGCGTTTTCCGGTCCGTTTTGAGACGAACATGGCGTTGCGGTCCTTGAGGTTCGTTAATTTGCTCCGCTCGGCGAGGTAGACGCCGATTGCATCCTTGCAGGCGTCGGTCAGATAGACCGTGCGCTCCTTATTGCCCTTGCCGAGAATCCGGATGGTGTCCTCCTTGAAGTCGGTCAGGTTGATGCCAATCAGCTCGGAAAGGCGCATCCCACAGTTGAGGAACAGGGTGATGATGCAGTAATCCCGCTCGGTGAATTCAGTCTGGATGCTGCGCAGAAGCTCGAGACATTCCTCAAGGGAGAGGTATTTGGGAAGGGTCTTTTTCAATGCGGGGGAATCCACGTCGATAGCGGGGTTTGCCTCCAGCTCGTTTTTCTTGTTAACATAGTAATGGAAAAACGCATTGATGCTGCACAGCTTGAGCGCGCGGGTGCGGGCGCTGTTGTAGCGCTCCTTGGTGATGTAGTACATGAACTCGTAGACTTCTTTTTTGCTGATCTCCTTGACAAAGGAAAAGTCCAGCTCCTTGATGGGGATTTCCTCCAGATTCAGCTCGGGGTCGACCTCGCTGCGGTAGCTGCGCAGGAACCGAAAAAAGGTGCGCAGGTCCACCGCATACCCGTTCACGGTGCGGGGGGAGAGGTTGCGGATGGAAAGCTCGTAATTGAGAAATTCCCGCAAAAAATCCGGGCAATCGGAAAAGTCTTCTTTTTTTACGCCGGCGGCGGATGTTTGGGGTGCCATGAGATCCTCCAATTAAAAATGCTTTGATGATATTACTCATTTTAGCAGAAAGCGTGAAAAGAAAAAAGTGCGGCGCGGGATAAATATGAATCGCCGGAAAGACAAGACGAGGGAAAGCTGCAGCGCAAAAGTGGGATCCGGGGAGGGGATGTTTTTGAGATACTCTATTTCGCTAAATGTAAGTTTAGCGAAATAGAGGGGAGCAAAAAAAGACTTTCTTCCTTCAAAAAGCCTTTTTTGCGCTGCTGCTGCCATCGGCGCTTTTTCTTATTATTTCGTCCTTTTTATTATTTATATCTTGTATTTTGTATCCTTGGATTCTGCAACGCATTTTTTTCGGATTGCAGCGCTGTGTTCGGCGCACTGCCGCACGCTGCGATTTCAGGTTCCGCTGCGCGGCTTGCCGTTTATTCTTCGCAGAGGGTCAAAATGCCGCCGATATCCTGTACCGGTTCCTGTGTCAGGCTCACCGGCACAACATCATACCGCGCAAGAAATTGTTCGATTTCACGGTGCTGCTCCAGCTGATTAAAATCGCCGCAGAACGCCAGCTCGTGGGCGCTGATCTTGCCGCAGCATCCGCCGATAAAGCCGTATTGGTAGCCCTTGAGCAGGATTCCGGTTTCCGGGCGGATCAGGAGAATTTCAATCCCGAGAGCCTGCAGTGCGGCGGCGATGCCCTTATCCGCGGTGATGGCAGCCTTTTCAGTCACGGGAATCACCGAGCAGCGCGCATAGCCCTGCTTGACCGGGACGGCGCTGCATTTCGTTTCGAAACTTTCGAGATAACCGAGAGAAGCCGTGCCCCCGACCAGCAGATCGCCGAAAAGCAACGAGTTGAGCAGCGTTTCCGACGGGTACCCGGGCTTCAGCGCACTGCAGGACACGGTCTCGATTTGAAACTGCGCCATCCGCTTGATCAGCTCCTTTTGATCCGAACAAATGAGACAGCGGCCCGCCTTCAGCGGCAGCACCAGCATATCGGGATGATCCGCCACCGGCGCGGAAAGCGATTTTGACGGGCGTGTTTGGCAGCAGATAATGCCGCGTTGTTCCAGCGCGCGGACCGCCTTTTTGTTTTTTCCGGACACGATGCACAGGCGTGCGGATTTTTGGGGCAGATTGGGCTTGCTGAACTGCATAAAGGTTCCTCCTTCCCTTCCCTCTTGAAAAATAAACAAAAAATCGTCTGTGAAGCCGTGAAACTTAACAGACGATTTTGCAGCAAAATTATAACAGCGCGATTGCGGACTGCACCGAGGAGACCCCGAGCAGCTCCAGACTGGGATAAGCGCCGGCATCCAGCTGGGATAATCCGTGTTTTGGAAGGATGACCCGGGAAAAGCCGATCCGCGCGGCCTCCCGCAGGCGGGCGTCAAGGTTGCTGACATTCCGCACCTCGCCGCCGAGACCGACCTCGCCGATCGCGATGGTGTCGTCCGAAATCGGCTTGTCCAGCAGGCTGGAGATCACCGCAAGCACGACGGCGAGATCGCAGGCGGTATCATCGAGCCGAAGCCCGCCGACGATATTCAGATAGACGTCCAAACTGCCCAGATAGTAGCCGCCCCGCTTCTCAATCACGGCGAGCAGCAGGTTTGCGCGGTTAAAGTCAAAGCCGGAGGTGGTGCGGCGCGGCGAGGGAAAGTTGCTCTTGGTCACAAGGGCCTGTATCTCAGACAAGATCGGCCGGGTGCCCTCCATCGTGCAGGCGACGCAGTTGCCGGAGACCCCGAGCGGCCGCCCTTCCAGCAGCAGCTTGGAGGGGTTGATCACCTCATGCAGGCCGTTTGCCGACATATCGAACATCCCGATCTCATTGGTGGAGCCGTAGCGGTTTTTGACCGCCCGCAAAACGCGGTACGGCAGCATCCGATCCCCCTCAAAATAGAGAACGGTGTCCACGATATGCTCCATGACCTTCGGGCCGGCAATTGCACCGTCCTTGTTGACATGACCGACGATGAAGATCGGGATTTCAAGGGTTTTCGCGGCGACCAGCAGCTGGCTGGAGCACTCCTTGACCTGCGAAACACTGCCCGCCGAGGAGGAGACCGCATCCGAGTGCATGGTCTGGATTGAATCGATGATGACAAGGTCCGGCTTGCGGCTGCGGATTGTCTCGATGATGGATTCCATCTGGGTCTGCGCCGCCACCGTCACATTTTCGCCGGTGACCCCAAGGCGGTTTGCACGCAGTTTGATCTGGCGGATGGATTCCTCACCTGTCACATACAGTACCTGAGGCTGCTGCGGGATCGAGGCGCACACCTGCAGCAGCAGGGTCGATTTTCCGGCGCCCGGCTCGCCGCCGAGCAGGATGACCGAGCCGATGACAATGCCGCCGCCCAGCACCCGGTCAAGCTCGGAAATGCCGGTCAGGATCCGGGCCTTTTCGTCGTTTGTGTCGATGTCAAACAGCCGCGCGGCGCTGACCTCCCCGGCGAGGGCAGGCAGCCGGCTCGCTTTTGCCGATGCGGTGGGCTGCTGCACGATGACGTCCTCCTCCATGGTATTCCAGGCGCCGCAGCTGGGGCAGCGCCCCAGCCAGCGCGGGCTCTGCTCCCCACAGGCGGTACAGACATAAATTGTTTTGACTTTCTCCTTCGGCAAAAAGCTCACCCTCCATCAAAAGAACGGGCATCCATCGCATAGGCGGCTGTCGGGCGATAGGCATTGAGAAACGCTTTCCCCGTAAGCCCGTCCGCCAAGCGAAAGAGCAGGATGCAGATCGCCAAGACCAGCAGCACGACAAGACAGCTCTCGATAAAACGCATCGCAGGGCCCCCCTTTCATAGAATCCTATGAGAGGGATATGCGCTTTTAATCCTCCTTTGCCGGCAAATCGGGCTTCAGATAATCCGCGGTGCGGAACACATACGCCCTGTTGCAGAACTGGCATTTGAGCTCAACGGTCTCCTGCTCTGCGGCAATCTTTCGCAGCTCCTCCTGCCCAAGACTCATATAGGCGCGCTCCACCCGCCCGCGGCTGCAGTCGCAGTGGTACTGCACCTCGCTCTCATCGAGGACATTGGGCGAAAATCCATCCAGCACCTGCTCGATGATCTCGTAGACGCTGACCCCGTCCCGCAGCAGGGTGGTCATGCTCTGCATCCTGGCGATGTTCTTCTCGAGCTGGTCAATCTCCTCGTCGGTTGCGCCGGGCAGCAGCTGCAGCAGATAGCCGCCGGCCTTCTGGATCGTCAGGTCGGGGTTTACCAGCACACCCAGCGCACAGACGCTCGGTGTCTGCTCACTGGTCGCATAATAGGAGGTCAGGTCCTCGGCGATCTCGCCGGAAACCAGCGGAATCTGCCCGACATACGGCTCCTTGAGGCCGATGTCCTTGATCACGGTCAGGGTGCCCTCATGCCCGACCGCACCGCCGACATCCAGTTTGCCGTCGACGCGGGGCGGGATCTCGACAATATTGTTCTCGACATAGCCCTTGACGTTGCCGCGCCCGTCCGCGACCGCGAGGAAAAGGCCGGCAGGCCCGTCCCCTTTCACCCGCAGGGTGAGCGCATCGTCGTCGCTCTTCAGGGTCGCCGCCATCAGCGCGGCGCCGGTGAGCAGCCGCCCCAGCGCGGCGGACACCACGGCACTGGGGTGATGATACTGCTCCATCTGGGCGACGATCTCGGTAGAATCCAGAATCGAGAGGACGGCGCCGCCGTTCTCAGAAATTGCTCTCACAAGCTTTGACATTGTACCACCTTTTCCGCCACAAACAGCAGCCGCTGCGACTGTGCATCCGGCGTGCAGAACCGCTCGCCGTCCAGAATCTCCAGCACCCTGAAACCGGCGCCGGAGCAGATCTGCTCGAGTTCTTGTGGCTCACAATAGTATTCGTAAAAAGTTTCCAGGTAATACTCCGGGTCGTCCCGATAGGCGATGTCGATGGAGATCTCGGTGCGCCGCAGGTCCTCCTCAAGATGGTTGGACCACACGCACACCGCGTCCTCATCCTCCAGCGTGAAGGTCTCATCCGCCAGAATCTTTTGGTGTTTATAGGGCGTGTTGACATCAAAGAGGAAGAGGCCGTCTTTTTCCATAAAAAGCCCCACCCGGTCAATCGCCTTTTTCATCTGTGCGACCGGGCCAAGGTGGTTGAGGGTGTCAAAGGTGCACACCGCCGCATGGATTGTCCCGTAAAGATCAAGCTCGGTCAGATCCTGCTGCAGCAGCAAGACGCCCTGTGATCCGCGCTCTGCGAGCTTTTCGCTCAAAATCGAGAGCATCTCATCCGACGCATCCACCGCAATCAGGTCGTATCCCGCATCTGCCAGCCGGAGGGTCAGCTCACCGGTGCCGCAGCCGAGATCCGCGACAATCTTTCCCGGCAGATTGTGGCCGGCAAGACGGCTGCAGAGCACCGCAGAGAGCGCGTCGTAATCCGCCTCGCCATTAAACTCATCATAAAAGTAAGAAAAATCCTGATAGCCGGGCAACGGTTTCCCTCCTCTGCGCTCAAAATCAGAACTCCGCCGCGGCGGTCTCAATCATCTGCTGCAATTCCGGGATGCCGAGCCCCGTCTGCGCACTGGTAAGGAATACACCTTTACACCCGTAAGGCGCGCAGATCGCGGTGAAATCGCCCGTCACATGGGCCGATTCGGATTTTTTCAGCTTATCCGACTTGGTCAGTGCCACGACAAAGGGAATTTGGTTGTGCTGCAGATACTCCAGCATTGTGATGTCGTCCGCAGAGGGCTGGTGGCGGCTGTCCAACAGCTGAACCAAAAGGGTGCAGCGCTCGGACACCGCGAAATAGCTGTTGATCAGGTCGTCCCAGCGCGCCCGCTCGGAAGCCGAGACCTTTGCATAGCCGTAACCCGGAAGGTCGACAAAATAGCCGTCGTTTAGGTCATAGTAGTTGATTGTCGCGGTCTTGCCGGGGGTCGCACTGACCCGGGCAAGGTTTTTGCGGTTGCACAGCTTATTGATGAGGGAGGATTTGCCGACATTGGACCGCCCGGAAAAGACGATTTCCGGCCGATCATGGTCCGGCAGCTGGGAGGAAAGGCCGTAAGACGCCTTAAAGGCGGCCTGCTGATACTTCATCTTCGTCACTCCTTCTTGGGCAGCAGCGCGATCCGAAGCACCTCGCTCAGATCGGTGACCGGCTCAAACTGCAGCGATTCCTTGACGACCTCGTCCACCTCGTAGAGATCCGGCATATTATCCGCGGGCAGGATCACGGTGTGCATCTTCTCGCGGTAGGCCGCCATCGACTTTTCCTTCAGCCCGCCGATCGGCAGGACGATGCCGTGCAGCGTGATCTCGCCCGTCATTGCGACGTCGCTGCGAACCGGGCGGCCGGACAGCGCCGAGATGAGCGCCGTTGCGAGGGTGACGCCTGCGGAGGGGCCGTCCTTCGGGATGGCGCCCTCCGGCGCGTGGATGTGGATGTCGACCGATTTGAAGACGGTGCCCTCAAACCCGTACTCCGCGGCGTGGACCTTAGCATAGGTGATGGCCAGCTTTGCCGACTCCTTCATCACGTCGCCCAGCGAGCCGGTCAGCTCCAGCCCGCCGCTGCCGTTTTCGATGATCTGAACCTCAATCGGGAGCAGTTCGCCGCCGACGGAGGTCCATGCCAGACCGTTCGCGATACCGACCGCATTGGTCTTATTGGAGAAGTTCGGCTTGACCCGAACCGGGCCGATCAGCGGCTCAAGGCTCTTTGCGGAGATCGAGATAACCCCCTCCGCTTCGCCGGCAGCAATGGATTTCGCGCATTTGCGCAGCACCTCGCCGATGACCCGCTCCAGCCCGCGCACGCCCGCCTCCTGCGTATAGCCGTCAATCAGGGCGGTGACGGCGGAATCGGTGAATTTGACCCGGCCCTTGAGCCCGTTTGCGGTGAGCTGCTTTGGGATCAGGTGCCGCTTTGCGATGTTGAACTTTTCCACCCGGGTATAGCTGGGCAGCTCGATGACGTCCATACGGTCGAGCAACGGGCGCGGGATGGTATCGGTGGTGTTTGCCGTGGTGATGAACAGCACCTTGCTCAGATCAAACGGCATATCGAGATAAAGGTCTTTAAAGGCGACATTCTGCTCCGGGTCCAGCGCCTCCAGCAGCGCGGCCGACGGATCGCCGCGGAAGTCCGCGGCCATCTTGTCCACCTCGTCGAGCAGCAGGACGGGATTGTTGCTCTTTGCGGTGGCCAGTGCGCTGATCAGCTTGCCCGGCATTGCGCCGATATAGGTCCTGCGGTGGCCGCGGATCTCCGCCTCATCCCGCACGCCGCCCAGCGAAACGCGGGCGTATTTGCGCCCAAGGCAGCGGGCAATCGAGTTGGCGATGGAGGTCTTGCCGACGCCCGGAGGACCGACCAGACAGATGATCTGGCTCTTTACCGTGTCTGAGAGCTTGCGCACGGCGAGGATCTCGAGGATCCGCTCCTTGACCTTTTTCAGGCCATAGTGCTCCCGGTTGAGGATCATCTCGGCCTTGTTGATGTCGATGTTTTCGGGGGTGGAGGTGTTCCAGGGCAGGTCCAGCGCCGTGTCAAGATAGGTGCGGATGACCGACGCCTCCTGTGAGTTGCCCTGCATCCGGTAAAGGCGGTCGGCCTCCTTGTTCAGCTTTTCCCGCGCCTCATCTGGCAGGACCAGCTTTTCAATCCGCTTTTTATAGCTGTCGGCCTCCTGCCGGACGTCCTCATCCTCGTCCAGCTCGTCCGAGATGGCGCGCATCTGTTCCCGCAGGAAATAATCCCTCTGGTTTTTGTCCATCTGGACCGAGACCTTGTCGTGGATCTCCTTCTCAATCGAGAGGACCTTGTTCTCCTTGCTGAAGATCGAGAGGATGGCCTCCAGCCGGCCCAGAACGGTCCCCTCGTTGAGGATCTTCTGCTTGTCGGTGTATTTGAAGAGCAGGTTGCTGGGGATATAATCCCCCAGAAAAACGGGATCCTCGCTAGAGTGGATGGTGTAAACGACATCCTTGGGGATGCGGGAGGTCAACCCCATATACTCCTCGAAAGCCTCCCGGATGGCGCGCAGCAGCGCCTCCGCCTGCACGCTGTCGGCGGATTTCGCCCCCCGCACCGGCGCCGGCTTGACCAGCACCTGCATGAAATGGTTCTCATTGTCCAGCTCGAGCAGGCTCGCGCGGAACTTGCCCTCGACCAAAACCTTGACCAGATCATCCGACAC
>CALXBJ010000140.1 GCA_944386515.1 uncultured Pygmaiobacter sp. | reverse complement strand
GGGCCCGCCCCGCCGGCCTTTCTTCACAAAATATTCATGTCGGGCGGCTTGCTTTCCCGGCTGATTTTGTTAAAATAGAGGATATCCGGCAATACTGTCGGTAACCTGCACAAAGAGAGGGATCTGGATGAGTTGGTTGGATAAGCTGGAGCGCAAGATGGGCAGATTTGCAATCCCCGGGCTGATGCGGGTGGTGGTGATCGGCATGGCGCTGGTCTTCTGCTGTGAGCTTTTGTTCCCGCAGGCGCTGCTGAGTTATTATCTCTCCTTCATCCCCGAGCTGATTGCACAGGGACAGGTCTGGCGGGTCTTCACCTTTATCTTTCTCCCGCCGGAGAGCAGCCTGCTCTTTATCGCCTTTGCCCTTTACTTTTATTATTTTATCGGCAACGCGCTGGAAAATGAATGGGGCAGCTTCCGCTTTACCCTGTACTATCTTCTCGGGGTGGTCGGCACCATCATCGCCGGCCTGCTGACCGGCGGCGCGACCAACAGCTACCTGAACCTGTCCCTCTTCTTCGCGTTTGCCGCGCTGTATCCCAATATGCAGGTGCTGCTGTTCTTCTTTATCCCCATCAAGATCAAATGGCTCGCCTATCTGGACGCGGCGCTCTTCGCCTATCAATTCCTGCTCGGCGGATGGCGCACCCGCGCGGCGATCATCGCCTCGCTGATCAATTTCCTGATCTTCTTCGGGCCGAGCGTGCTGCGCCAGATGCGGGACAATCTCCGCTACCGCAAGCAGCGGGAGGAGTGGCGCCGCCAGATGCGCCGCTGACGGCACGGCGCAAAAGCGCCCCTTCCCGTCCGCAATGAATCGCGCCGTATTCGCCCATTTTTAGCAGAACAACGAGAAAAGCAGGCCGGCATCCCTCTGGATGCCGGCCTGCTTTTTATCTCTCAGCGGATCCGCTCATAGATCTCCCGCAGCTCCTCCAGCACGTCGGGATGGCCGAAATCGCTGTGGTAGATCAGGCGGATGTCGCGGGACATACTGGCGTTTTCAATCGGGACGGCCGCCAGCCTGCCTGCCCGCACCTCCTCGCGGCAGGCGCTTTTTGCGATGACCGACACCCCGAGGTTCTGGCTGACCAGATCCTTAATCATCGCCACATTGTCCAGCTCCATCATCACATTGAAGTTCTGCACCGACTCGCCGCAGCTCTGCAGATAGCCGTCAAACAGGGTGCGGGTGCCCGCCTTTGCCGAGCGCAGGATCAGCCGCTCGCCCTTCAGCTCCGCCGGCTGGATGCTCTGGCGGCGGGCAAACGGGTGCTGCGGCGCGGTGATGACGCACAGATGATCGGTGTCCAGCAAGATCGAATTGAACTTCTCCCCCGGCAGCGCCCCCTCGACGACCGCCAATTCCAGCTCATACATCTCCATGCGCTGATAAAGATTATTTATCGTGTCCGTCACGATATTGATATGGATTTGGGGATGCTCATGGCAGTAGAGCGCCAGCACCTGCGGCATCCGGTTCTCCCCTGCCGTGGGGGTCAGCCCCACCGATAGGTGCCGCAGGCTGCGGCGGCTGTCCTCGATTGCCTGCCGGGCTGCCCGCTCCACCGCGATCATCCGCCGGGCATATTTGAGCAAAACCTCCCCTTCCGGGGTCAGGGACAGCTCTTTTTTGTCCTGCCGGAAGATGTGAAGCCCGTATTCCATCTCCAGCTGGCGGATGTGATGGCTGACCGCCGGCTGGGTCAGGTGCAGTGTGTTGGCCGCGCGGGTAAACCCGCCCTCCTCCACCACCCGGATCAGGGTGCGTACTTTCGGATCAATCATTGTCATGCGCCTGCCGTTTCATCTCGTCGTTTTTGCCTTAAATTCCTTTTAATATAAAAAAAATTTATGCAAACCATTTAAATCATCATTTGATATTACCATATCATTTTCGTATAATCAAGCCATTCCGGGGAGAAATGTAAAATTTATGTAAAGCGACGCGGCGTTTTCTCCTTCCGCACAGACCCCGCACCGCTTTTTGATCTTCCAGACAAGGAGTGATTGCAGATGAATCTCATCCAAAACATTGCAAGCGAAAACGCGCAGATCCTGCTGTCACTGGCGGTTATGCTGGGTGCCGGTTTCCTCGCCACCCGGGTGACCAAAAAGCTGCAGCTGCCCAATGTCACCGGCTATCTGCTGGCCGGCATCGTGATCGGGCCCTATCTTCTCGGGCTGATTCCGCAGGAGATTGTCGGGCGCATGGAGTTTGTGACCGATCTCGCGCTCGCCTTTATCGCCTTCGGTGTGGGCAGGTATTTCAAGCTCGCAGACCTGCGCAAGAGCGGGCTTGGCATCCTTGTCATCACCCTGTTCGAATCCCTGACCGCCGGCGCGCTGATTGCGCTGGTCATGCGGCTGCTGTTCGGCTATTCCACCGCCTTCTCGCTGCTGCTGGGCGCAATCGGCTGCGCCACTGCGCCCGCCTCCACCATCATGACCATCCGCCAGTACAAGTCGAAGGGGATCTTTGTCAACACCATCCTGCAGGTCGTGGCGCTGGACGACGCGGTGGCGCTGCTCGCCTTCAGCGCGGTGGCCGCCTTTCTGAATGCGACCGACAGCGGCGGCGGCGCGCTGGCAAAGGCGATGCTGCTGCCCATCCTCTACCAGCTGTGCGGCATGGCGGTGGGCGCCGCGGGCGGCTATCTGCTGCACCTCATCGCCGACCCCGAGCGCCGCTCGGCTGAACACCGGCTGACGCTGGTGCTGATCCTGCTGCTCACGCTGACCGGCTTTTGCACCGCGCTCGACGTCTCGCCGCTGCTCGCCTGCATGGTGATGGGGACCGTCTACATCAACGTCGGCGGCAGCAAAAAGCTGTTCAAGATGACCACGCGGTTCACCCCGCCGATCCTGCTGCTCTTCTTCGTGCTGTCCGGGATGCGGCTCTCGCTGCCGGCGCTGCGCAGCGCCGGGGTGGTCGGTATCGTGTACTTCCTGATCCGGATTCTGGGCAAATACCTCGGCGCGTGGTGCGGCTGCGCGCTGACCGGCGCGCCGACGCCGGTGCGCCGCTGGCTGGGGCTGGCGCTAATTCCGCAGGCAGGGGTGTCCATTGGGCTGGCGGTGCTCGGCCAGCGGATGCTGCCCGTCGAGACCGGCGCGCTGCTGTCCACCATCATCCTCTCCTCCGGGGTGTTGTATGAGATGATCGGGCCGGCCTGTGCAAAGGCGTCGCTCTTCCTCTCCGGGACGCTGCGCCGCCCCCGCTCCAAGGCCGCCCGCGCCGCCGTGGGCCAAAAACCGCGCCCGGCCCGCGCGATTGGCCAAAAACTGCGGGCCGATTGACCGTTTGCTTCTCTTCTTCCTTCCTTTTTCTCCCGCGGGCGGCGCGATGCGCCGCCCGCGGGCTTTATGCGAAAAAGGCCGGGGCGCTGCAATGCAGCCGCCCCGGCCTTTTTCCTTATTCTGCGATATTCTGCGATTGGTTTATCCGCCTGCGCTCAGAACTTGCGGGGGGCGCGAATCCCCTTGGTCTTTGCCAGACCGATTGCGCTGAAAACAAGCCCCGTCACCGAGATGGAAACCGAGATGCAGCCCATTACAAGCCCCACAATACTGAAAATCTTGCTCTTCATTCTCACAAGCGCCTCCCTTAACTTTGGCCGGAAAACCGGGGAATTTCTATTTGATATTATACCAGTCTGTCTCACCGGCTGCAAGGATCTTTTGTCTGTTTTGCGCTTTTTTCCGGCAAGGGCTGTGCGCACTTGACAAACAATCCAAAAAAAGAATATTATTATGAATAATCCAATTCTCAGCGGGGAGACCGAGCGCGTTTGGGTATCGGCCTTTTCTTTTGCCCCAATGCGGCCCGTTCTTCCGCTTTAGAGGATGTCATCCCCGAGGAATCGAAATAGAAAAAGGAGAAGAAAACATGGCTTTTATCTACGATGAACCGTCCCATACTTTTGGCGAATATCTCCTGATCCCGGGGTATTCCTCCTGCGAATGCGTCCCCACCTCCGTCAGCCTGAAGACGCCGGTGGTCCGGTACCGCAAAGGCGAAGAGGAATGCCCCCTTACCATGAATATCCCCCTTGTCTCCGCCATCATGCAGTCGGTCTCCAACGACACCCTGGCGATTGCGCTGGCCAAGGAGGGCGGTATCTCCTTTATCTACGGCAGCCAGTCGATTGAGAGTGAGGCCAAGATGGTCGCGAACGTCAAGAGCTACAAGGCGGGCTTTGTCGTCAGCGATTCCAACATCCGCCCGGACGCCACCCTTGCCGACATCCTCGCACTGAAGGAAAAGACCGGCCACTCCACCGTCGCGGTCACCGAGGACGGCACCGCTGAGGGCCGTCTGGTCGGCATCGTCGCCAGCCGCGACTACCGTGTCAGCCGGATGTCTCCGGACGAGAAGGTCTCCAGCTTTATGACCCCGATTGAGAAGATGATCGTCGCCGACGAGGACACCACCCTCAAGGAGGCCAACGACATCATCTGGGACAACAAGCTCAACAGCCTGCCCATCGTCGCGAAGAACGGCACCCTGAAATACTTTGTCTTCCGCAAGGACTACTCCGACCACAAGGCCAACCCGCTGGAGCTGCTGGATGAGCACAAGCGGTATCTGGTCGGCGCGGGCATCAACACCCGCGACTATGAGGAGCGGGTCCCCGCGCTGGTCGAGGCCGGCGCCGACGTGCTCTGCATCGACTCCTCCGAGGGCTTCTCCGAGTGGCAGAAGCGCACGCTGGAGTGGATCCGCGGCAAATACGGCAACACCGTCAAGGTCGGCGCGGGCAACGTCGTCGACCGCGAGGGTTTCCTCTTCCTGGCCGAGTGCGGCGCCGATTTCGTCAAGGTCGGCATCGGCGGCGGCTCCATCTGCATCACCCGTGAGCAGAAGGGCATCGGCCGCGGTCAGGCCACCGCGCTCATCGAGGTCTGCAAGGCCCGGGACGAGTACTTCGAGCGCACCGGCGTCTATGTGCCGGTCTGCAGCGACGGCGGCATCGTCCACGACTACCATGTGACGCTGGCGCTGGCCATGGGCGCCGACTTCATCATGCTGGGCCGGTACTTTGCCCGCTTTGACGAGAGCCCGACCAACAAGCTGAGCATCAACGGCAACTATGTCAAGGAGTACTGGGGCGAGGGCTCCAACCGCGCCCGCAACTGGCAGCGGTACGATCTGGGCGGCAGCTCAAAGCTGGCGTTTGAGGAGGGCGTCGACAGCTACGTCCCCTATGCCGGCAGCCTGAAGGACAATGTCAACCAGACGCTGTACAAGGTGCGCAGCACCATGTGCAACTGCGGTGCGCTGAGCATTCCCGAACTGCAGCAGAAGGCCAAGATCACGCTGGTGTCCTCCACCAGCATCGTCGAGGGCGGCTATCACGACGTCGTCCTCAAGGACAAGGGCTTCTCGGCCGTCGAGTAACCCACACAGTAAAAGGCCGTCCCCGGCGGGGACGGCCTTTTTTTGTCCTTTGCAGCCCACTCAGGCGGCGAGGGAAAACCACAGCCAGCACAGGCCGTAGAGCACCGGCTGGTGCAGCAGGTAGACGATCAGGGTGTGCCGCCCCAGCGGGCTGAGCAGCGGCAGCGGGCGGCGCAGCAGGCCGACAAGGCGCCCGCTGCGCAGCAGGATCCGGTGTGCGGCGCTCCCCGCAAGGAAGAGGAAGAACCACGGCAGCAGCGGGAAGTAGTCCGCCGAGTAAAACCCCGGCCCGGGGAACCCCAGCGGAAAGAGCCATTGGCCCGCATAGAGCGCCTGCGGCAGCACGACGAGCGGCTGCCCGCCAAAGCCCCAAAAGCCCTGCTGGGTCGTGCCGGTAAAGAGGAAGAGCAGCGCCCCCACCGCCAGCAGAGCCGGCGCCCAGACCCGCTCAACCAGCGGCCTTACGGCCGTCCAGAGCAGCGCCGCCGCCCCCAGAAAATGCAGCACCCCGAACCGGATCAGCTGGCTTGGCATCAC